>JAWOBS010000089.1:0-6910 GCA_046484145.1 Bacteroidales bacterium | reverse complement strand
ACGAGCTAGTTTTAAAACGAGATTCCTCACTCCACTTCGTTACGTTCGGAATGACAAGCACTTATGTTGGAAGAGGATGGGGTTGGTGGCGGCAAAGCCGCCACCAACCCCATCCTGATAAAAACCCATGGATGTCCTGTCATTTCGACCGAAGGGAGAAATCTCGTAATCTTTACCGGACAACAAAGATTATTTATCAATAATGCTTTACATAGCTCCCATAAGTGATTATTTCTTTGTCCAAATAAGAATATGCAATATATGTCAAAAATACTGCATGCTTACTATATGATTACCAGGACAATACAAGATGCATTGAATTCAAATACATAATTACGGAGTAATGACTATTTAATGCTCTAAGTGTTTTTTATTCCTCGCAAATTACGCAAAGTTCAATACACGCGAAAAACGCAAAGGAAGTGAATTATTAAGTTGAATTACAGAATAAACTAATTGTTAATAAGCTATATCCTTTGGCGCACTTTTACGATTAAATTTTGCGCGCTTTGCCTGGCAACTTTTTATCACATAGTGCATCAAAAAGTGATTATTCCACAATTACCTTCAAATCTGATTTTGCAAATACTATGACACATAACTTCAATACTTTTTTTTACCTTTGCACAGTTTTTTAAAGATTATAATTTACAAAAGATAAAATAACAAATAATGGAAATACCCAAGCAATATTCCCCTAAGGACACAGAAAACAAATGGTATTCACTATGGATGAAAAATGCTTATTTTAACAGCAAACCGGATAACAGGCCACCTTATACTATGGTAATTCCGCCACCCAACGTTACCGGCGTTTTACATATGGGGCATATGCTTAATAATACAATCCAGGATGTCTTGGTAAGAAGGGCCAGAATGCAAGGCTACAACACTTGCTGGCTTCCCGGTACAGACCATGCATCAATAGCCACTGAGGCAAAAGTTGTTAATATGCTTAAGGATAAAGGCATTGACAAATCCTCATTAAGCCGTGAAGTTTTCCTGAAACATGCCTGGGAGTGGAAAGAGAAACACGGTGGTATCATACTGGAACAACTAAAAAAGCTCGGAGCATCTTGCGATTGGAACAGGACGAAGTTCACTATGGATGAATCTATGAGTGAGTCAGTTATCAAGGTTTTTGTTGATCTCTTTAATAAAGGATTGATATACAGGGGCGTTAGAATGGTAAACTGGGACCCGAAAGCTCTTACTGCTCTTTCCGATGAAGAAGTTATACACAAAGAATTACAGTCTAAATTCTACTACCTGAAATATAAAATTGAAGATAGTGATGAATATGTAATGATTGCAACTACACGTCCTGAAACAATTTTGGGAGATACCGCAATATGTGTGCATCCTGAGGATGAAAGATATGCACACCTTCGTGGCAAAAAAGCAATTGTGCCTTTAATAAACAGGCAAATACCAATTATTTTTGACGAATACGTGGACAAGGAATTTGGTACAGGCGCACTTAAAGTTACCCCGGCTCATGATATAAACGACTACAACCTGGGAATAAAGCACAAGCTAAAAACCATAGATATCTTTAATGACAATGGTACTCTGAATGAGAATGCAGAAATATTTATTGGAGAAGACAGATTTGTGGTAAGGAAAAAAATCGTTGAAGACCTTAAGCAACAAGGCCATCTGGATAAAGTTGAAGAAATCGTTAATAAGGTAGGATTTTCTGAAAGAACTGATGAAGTTATTGAGCCAAAATTGTCATTACAATGGTTCCTGAAAATGGAAGAAATGGCAAAACCGGCACTTGAGGTAGTAATGAATGATACTATTAAATTTCATCCGCCTAAGTTTAAAAACATATACCGTCATTGGATGGAAAATGTCAGGGATTGGTGCATCAGCCGGCAATTATGGTGGGGACAACAAATACCTGCATATTATCTCCCTGATGGCAATTTTGTAGTTGCAGAAACAACTGATGAAGCGCTTAAAATTGCCCGTGAAAAATATAATCAAGACTTGTCCTTAAATGACCTAAAACAGGATGAGGATGTTCTTGACACCTGGTTTTCTTCATGGCTTTGGCCAATAAGTGTTTTTGACGGAATCAGAAATCCTGATAATGAAGATTTCAAATATTATTACCCGACAAATGATCTTGTGACAGCGCCGGAAATCCTTTTCTTCTGGGTTGCAAGGATGATAATGGCCGGGATTGAGTTCAAAAATGAAATCCCATTCAAGAATGTTTACCTTCATGGAATTGTAAGAGATAAGCAAGGCCGTAAAATGTCGAAATCTCTGGGCAACTCACCCGACCCATTAAATTTAATACAGCAGTTTGGTGCTGATGGCGTAAGAGTTGGAATGCTATTCTCCTCTCCTGCCGGCAATGATTTACTTTTTGACGATAGCCTTTGCGAACAAGGCAGAAACTTTTGCAATAAAATTTGGAATGCCTTCAGGCTAACTCAAAGCTGGGAGATTGATAAAAATCTGGAACAGCCGAAAGTTGCTAAAACAGCCTTTGATTGGTTTAATGCCAATTTTAATAAAACGCTGGAAACAATTAGCGATCATTTTAATAAATTCAGGATTGCTGATGCACTAATGGCAATTTACAAGCTTATATGGGACGACTACTGTTCATGGTACCTGGAAATGATAAAACCGGATTATCAAAAACCAATAGATAAAAAAACATATGAACAATCAATAAAGCTGCTTGAAAAACTGCTAAAAGTATTGCACCCTTTTATGCCATTTATATCTGAGGAGATTTATCAAAATATTCGCACAGATAAAATGCCGGAAAGTATAATGATATCAGAAATGCCTGAACATGAGAATTATGATAAAAAAATAATATCTCAATTTGACTTTGCAGCACAGGTAATAAACAGCATCAGAAATCTCAGGCAGGAAAAGAACATCCCAAACAAAAAAGAAATTGAGCTTTTTATAAGAAAAAATAACAAGGAAGAACAGGATACTACTTTTGACCCTGTAGTTATAAAGTTATGCAATATCAGCAAACTTGAGTATGTTTCTGAAAAAGTTGATAACGCTTTTTCTTTTAGTGTAAAAACTACTGAGCTTTTCATTCCTCTTTCTGAAGATATAGATGTAGGTGCAGAAATCGAAAAGCTTGAAAAAGACCTCGATTACCAAAAAGGTTTTCTTGCAAGCGTTGAGAGAAAACTATCCAATGAAAAATTTGTCAATAATGCCCCCAAACAGGTTGTTGACCATGAATTAAAAAAGAAAACTGATGCTTTAGCAGTAATATCAGTTTTAGAAAAGCAAATTGAAGCATTAAAGAACTAGTATCTTAATATTTTTTGTGGCTTTATCACCGGCTATATTTATTATATATATTCCCGGATTAAGTTCATTTGCCAAATGAGACAATGATATTTCAGTTTCATTCTCACTGATAATTCCATTATAAAGACCTGATACTAATATCCCTTGCATATTATAAATACTTATGACTGCTTCTTTCTGTGACAAACCCGCAACAACAAGCTTGCTGTCTTCAGCCAGGGGATTTGACACAACATAAGCACTGAATATTTCCCCGGAACTATCATTTATACTTGTTGGCCAGGCTTTTAATTCTATATCCAGCCATATTGTTTCATAGTTACTAATTGACAAATTCTCTATTACCACAGGATCATAACCATATCCATAAATGTACAGCGAATAATCTCCAGCCAGCAATGGCCTGGCATAATATCCGCTTTCTATAGAACCATATACTTCAGAATTATATTTGTCATGCTCCAGAACTGTTACCTTAGCCGGAACCGGATCACCAGTGTCGATATCTGTTATAACTCCATGCACTCCATAAGTAGATTGCCTGATATAATTTAAAAATGACCTGTAATTATAATCCCAGTGTTCCGGCAACAATGAAGGTTCCAAAAGCTTTTCATTGCTGATTTCAATTGTCACCTCTCTGCAACTTCTATAGTAGTTCAGATAATCCTGTCGGCTTCCGTACACAACATACCAATCACCACCATGAGTAGTTCCTCCGAAAGACGTCATATAATTTGACGGGCTGTATAACTGTGCAGTATCAGCATACTCTTCGCTGACAAATTCAAACCAATTATGGTCTGCATGTTTCCTTTCTATTGACTCCCAGCTATCAAACGGAAAATTAACAAGTTCAATTCCACCATGAAAATTGGCTGACATCACAAAGTTTTTATCATTAACAAAGTCAATCATTGCAGCAACTTCCGGCTGTTCACTATCATAAGGAGAGTTTACGGGATTAGGATAATTCCTGTTAAGGTCAACTCCATTGGCATTGCCACGGGTTGCGCCGCTAACAGTAGAATTATTATTTGTATATGTCCCATCCGGATTTTCATTAGGACAAATCCATATCTCAACACCATCGAGCAAATCGGTGATTTCATTATTTACATTATAATTATTAAGTAAATAATCAATTAATCGCAGCATTAATACAAAGCCTGTTGTTTCATCTCCATGAATTGTTGATGTGTACATAAACAACGGCTTTGTGCTGTCAGCCGTAATATCTGAACTTATACGCGCAAATAAAATATCTCTGCCCATGATAGTTGAGCCGATGTTATGAATCTCACACATGCCGGGAAAATCCTCTTCAAACTGATACATCATATTAACATATGCATCGTAAGTCGGATAGAAATCCCATTCAAGCATCTCCTTATTCTCAGCAATATCTTCCCACGTCATCATTTTTATATCAAAATCAACTTCACCGGGATGTTTTTCAACATTAAATGGAATACCATTATCTAAAACGTATGCAAAAGATCTTTCATTAGCATAAGCATAGACTTTATTATTGTCAATAAAATCAACAGAAATCTGTTTTGAAAATTCCTCTGAAAGAACTTGCTTTTCAAAACTCAGATAAACCTCTGATTTCTCTTCTAAAGAGAGCCTTGCTTTTTCAATTTGTAAACCATCGAAAGCAGAACTCGCCAATACACTTAATAATAAAGCAATTAGCAATAAAAAACTCTTTGTAATATTCACAATAAAAAAATTAATAATTACTTAACGGGAATTGCGACCTCTTCAAGCTTTTCAACCAAAAGAGATATTTGGTTATTGAGGCCTTTGTTAACCTTAACAAGTGGCAGGCGTAAGCTGTTTTTTGCCATCCCCTTAATGTTAAGCAAAGCCTTAATACCTGAGGGGCTACCATCTTCAAAAATAGCTTCAATCAATTCTAATAAGCTATAATATATCGGACGAGCTTTTGAAAAATTACCCTGCAAACAATATCTAACCATTTGAGAAAATTCAGCAGGGTATGCATTTGCAATAACAGAAATTACGCCATCGCCTCCTAATGAAATCAGTGGCATTGTAATAGCATCATCACCGGAAATAACAAGAAAATCCTTAGGTTTGTCCTTTAATATCATTGCGCACTGGGCAAGGTCTTTTGATGCTTCTTTTATTCCAATAATGTTAGAAACTTCATGGGCTATCTTAAGTGTTGTTTCGGCATCTATATTAGAAGCTGTGCGGCCAGGCACGTTATATATTATCACAGGCACCGGGCAAACCGCTGCAATATTTTTATAATGATAAAAAATCCCTTTCTGCTGAGGTTTGTTATAATATGGGCTTACTGACAAAACAGCATCTATACCGTCAAATGAAGTCTTTTTTATTTTTCCAATAATATCCTGGGTATTATTCCCTCCTATTCCAATTACTATCGGCACCCTGCCGGCAATAGTTTCAATTGCAAAATTAATTATTGCATTTTTTTCATCATTATTCAATGTAACAGCCTCGCCTGTTGTCCCTAAAAATACTATATAATCAATTCCTGATGAAATCTGAAATTCAATTAATCTTTCAAAAGATTTAAAGTCTATATTTCCTTCTCTGTGAAAAGGAGTAACAATTGCAACTCCTGTACCTTTAAATTTCGCTGGCATATGAATTTAATTTTTTAGCATTTTCAAATAATGTATATAATGACTTACTAGTTCATCGATTTTGCAGCCTGAGTTTGCTTTTATCAGGATATCATAATATTCTTTCCACTGCTCATCAAACCTACCAACAATTAATCCGGCCTTTGACAAACCTGATAAGTATTTTGTTTGATATATATCCGGCGGAGACAAATCAATTAAAATATCAAATGGATAATTTATAAATTCTTCAATTACACTCTGCCTTGGTTTAAAGTTCCATTTAAACTCTTTCTTATTAAAAAATTCAAATGTTAATTTGGGAAAACCATATGCGGGCATTTTCTTCTGCCTGATATAACCTAATGCTTTAACTTTTTTGTGTTCAGCCTGGAGATCCCTGACCAGCTTGGTCATGAAATTATAATCCTCCTCATTACTTGCATCATACAATATACCTATACTTTCAGCATCATTCAAATTAATGAGCTTCCTTTCCCGCTTTATTTTATTCCTTTGCCTTTTAAAACAATAATGCTTAATTTTTCTGCCAATAGTCATCTGATATTATTTTAATCTTTGCTCATAATGTATAAGGATTCTTCAAAAATAATAAGTATTTAGGTCTTCTCTATAAAAATCTGTTCTTTTTTAGAAAAAAATCATCTTTTTAAGTCTTTTGCATGTAGTTTCCTTAATATAATTAATGAGATTAAGTATCTCCGGCAAAAAAGACAGTGTTAATAAAATTTAACACCCGCTTAAAGCAGAATTATATAAATATCAGAGTAAAGCAGATGCTCCGGTTATAATATTATTTATAAATTTGTTCAAAATTGATTTATGGAACTTGTCATTCTCGGTACGGGTACTTCCCAGGGAATTCCTGTTATAGCTTGTGATTGTGAAGTTTGCAAAAGTCCAGCCTCAAAAGATAAAAGGTTAAGGACTTCTGCGCTGATAAAAACAAAAGATACTACTAT
>JAWOBS010000080.1:0-2938 GCA_046484145.1 Bacteroidales bacterium | reverse complement strand
GCCCACCTTCCAGGCAAATATACCATTTTTGGGAACAAAATCAAAATTATATTTTAAAATATTACTTCCGGTTGTGGTTTTGTAGCTGGCCGTGGTATTGCCGGCCAGGGTGGTGGTTGTGTAGCTGACGGCATCGGCATTGGCGATCAGCTTCAGGGCATCTCCATGGCCCACCAGCATTCCGCCCTTCGAGCGGCTTATCATGCCCGTGCCGGCCAGCAGTTGTTCCTGCTCACTGTTGGAGGGCATCACCCGGTGGCTGTTGCCTCGATTACCTTGCCCAAATCCATTCGAGCTCATTCGAGCCATTCGTGGCTAAAAATAAAAAGCCGGGAAACTAATGAAAACAACGCACAAAAAAAGGAGCAAGAGTATAAGCTATTGCTCAATACTCTTGCTCCCAACTGTTTTAAAGTGTACAATGTGCTACTAATCTATTTATTATTTTGGGTTAGCTCGTGAATTTTAAACCAATAAAAAAATGCTTCCGGATTTGACTTTTTTAGCCTGTTTAATCTTTCCCAGAGTGGTGTGGCTATTTTCCATTTTTTCATTTGTAATGGATGATTAAATATTTCTATTTCTTCACGGTTATATTTTATCAAGGAAGCAATATATGCTGCTTTTGAGGCCATTGATATAGCTTTGTCGAGATGAATTGGTTCTGAAAAAATAAAACGTGATACTCTCTGAATACCGGACTGCAATTCATCAAAGCTCCCATTCCCTGCTGCCCCGCGACTCACAATGCATAATGATGTCTGAATTATATCTTCAATCACATCCTTATAGTTCAAATGGTCTTTATTTCTAAAATGTAATTCTTTTGTAGCAAATGTTTTAAATGTATTCCCTAATACTTCCATATCATCAGCCAAATCAACCAAACCAGCAATGTCGTATAACTGCTTTATGATTTCCATACTCATACTCTTTTCCTTTTTGAAATATGGAATGCCCGTAGTGTTCGGAGCAAAAGCAGTTAATTTATCACCTAAAATGTCATTTTTTGAAGGAAGTTTAACAGTTAATTCCACATCCTTGGAAATAACAAACTTCGATTTTACTGGCAAATCAATTATTTGCTGATAATTAAGCTTTTCAAATAAAATGTCAAGTAGAACATATTCTTCTTCTAACTGAGTTTTATGAACCGGATTGTAAAAGAACTTATAATGTACTTTTTCAATTTCTGACTCTGTCGTTCTATGGTGAAGTTCAAATCTTGTAAAATGTTGATTTGATATTATTTCCCGGAACAATTTTTCAATATTTTCCGGTTCTCTGTATAAGATGATATCAATGTCAATGGAAAGCCTCTTCGATGAGTCCATGATCAGCATTAATGCCGTTCCTCCTTTAAAGACAAAATTTAAGTCAACCTTTGCAAGGCCTTCAAGAAGTAATAAAGCTCTTATGGCTTTTTCAACGAGAATTTTATCGGCTTTTCTGTTTTTTACAGAAACCTTATTTATCCATTCTATGTCTAATGTTTTGCTATCAATCATAATTCTATATACTGGCAGCAATATCAGTTTTTCTGTCTGTAATTAGGGTCTGCTGAAAAGCTCAGAAGTGCATATATTTTTTGATTTCTGAGTTGCAGATGTATATTAATACTTCAAAACGAAGAAGTTAAAAAAGATGTGTGCTTCTGAGCAACAAGTAAACTGTTAAAAATGAACTTACTTGATGCATGCCTTTTAAGTATTGTGTTTAAAATCCTTGCACTTCTACCAAAATCAACTCATGCAATCATCTGATATACATTTTTTTATGTGTTTTTCAGCAGACCCTATTTAAACAATGAATTAATATAATCAGAAAACTCCTTTTTCTTTCTTCTACGGTCGGCGTATCTTAACATTTTATTTTCGTTAATGGCATATCTTTCAAATGCTTCACTAAATATCCTGTCTCTTTCAGCTCCTTGTTGTGCACTTAATAATACATTTTCGCAAAACAAATCAACAAGAAGTTTCTCAATGGTTGTTGTTTGCACACCTGATACATCCTGGACAGGAGCTTCTGTAACGAATGACTTCACAATCCATGTTTCCTTTTCATCGGGAGCATATTTGTTCAGCAATTCCTGGGTTGGGGTAATAAATGCCGGATATTTCTTCTCTTTCAAAAAATAGAAAACAGATTCAGTGGCATCTTTTTCAACCTCTACAATTAAATAAAACTTGCCGGGTTGATGAAGCATAAACTCATTGAATAATACTGATGACCATAAACAGTAATCCAGAAAGGGGAATTGTTGTGCAATTTTATGGCTAAGTATTTTTAACTTAGAAGAAATTTCCGGAATATAGCTTTGCTTAGCCCCTAGAAGATATTTGCCACGGCCGACTCTTGTTAATACACCTCGCTTCACCAAATTGTATATTCGCCAATTCACAGTTGATACCGTAACATTAGGCTCAAATGTCCTATAGAAATTTGCAATTTGCTTGTTGTCAAAAACATGATCCTTTTTGAACCATTCTTTTAGCCTGGCAATATGTAATTTTTCTTGACTAATAGTTTTAAATTTTTTGACAAATATACAAACCTAAATTACGGCATCAAAATAATATTACTGCCGTTTTTTAGTTATTGGGTGCTCCTTTATGTCCATTAAACCCAAACCGGAAACGCTCCCCCCGATAATCGGCTATCAAAGAACATTAAACGGATAAAATTAGGATTTTTTTTAAGAATGGATGTTTTTTGGGTGTTTTTTTGTGTGGGAGCTTATGAAATAACAGAATTGAGGTGATACTTTAATTACAAAAATGGATAATCCGGCTCAAGAAATTAAAAAACTAATTCCGGAATTATATTAAAAAAAGCCTCTGAACGATCAGGGGCTTTTTTTAATATAATTCCGGAATTAGTTTTTTAATTTCTTGAGCCGGATTATCCATTTTTGTAATTAAAGTATCACCTCAAT
>JAWOBS010000277.1:0-3191 GCA_046484145.1 Bacteroidales bacterium | reverse complement strand
CCAGAGAGCTCCGGTATGTTGTAATTAAATAAGTCTTGCTATTTTTCACTAATAATAATCAAATAAATACAAACAGAACCTAAAGCTTTTCAATCGCCATCAATGGCTGGCCTTTTACAACCTTAGCACCATTCTCAATAAGAATTTTAACAATCTTGCATTTAAAGGGGCTTTGAATTTCATTAAAAAGCTTCATTGCCTCAAGAATGCATATTGAATCACCGGCTTTCACAGTGCTTCCTTCTTTAACAAACGGTGGTTTGTCCTCAGCGGAAGAGCGGTAGAATGTTCCACTCATAACAGCATCAATAGTATCCACAGCTTCCAGAATATCCTTATCCTTTTTAGTCTTCTCAATGCTCTCTTTCTCTTCATCAGTAGTTTTTGCTGTTGATTTCTCTTGCTTTTCACTACTACCAAAGGAATCAAAGTTTACATCTGATTTCTTTGTTCCATTTCCTGACCTCAAGGCAAGGTTAAAGTCTCCTTTTTTAATTATTATTTCGTCAAGGTTCATACCTGAAGCCTTGTCAATAATTGTATTAATCCCAGAATAATCCTCAGCATTTAAAAGAGGCTCCATTAACTTTTCATTATTTTCATTTTTTGCTTCTTCAAACTCTTCAAATTCAATATCTGCGGGTGATTTAGGCCTATTCCCTTCAGGAAGCTCTCGCCATTTAAAAAACTCCATTGCTACATCAGGGAACAAGCAATAAGAAATAATATCTTCTTCACTTTTTAGGAGTTCGGGTTTTGCAACATTTTTTGTTGCTTTTGGCAGAATTGGTTTAAGGTCATCAGCAGGCCTGTGGTCAATAGGCTTTTCATTACCAAGTATTTTCTTTATCATTTCCTTGCTGATTGGCGCAGGAGGACGTCCATACATGCCTTTTACATAATTCTTCACTTCTTGCGGCACCATTTTATATCTCTCCCCTGTCAGCACATTCATAACTGCCTGCGTACCCACAATTTGGCTTGTTGGCGTAACCAATGGAGGATAACCAAGGTCTTTTCTCACTTTGGATACTTCTTCAAGAGCCTCAGTTATTTTATCTGATGCGCCTTGTTGTTCAAGTTGTGATTTAAAGTTAGAAATCATTCCACCGGGTATCTGGTGCACTAATATTTCAGAATCTATAATTTGCTGAAAACCTTTAGGTTTGTATCTTCTTTCGGTAAGTTCAGTAAAATATTTATTTACTTTACGAAGAGCTTCAACATCAAGATTAACCTCATGATTAGTTTCACCAAACATTGCAACAATAGTTTCAACAGGCGGCTGTGAGGAGAAACCTGCCAGGGATGATATGGCGCAATCAACAGCTCCTGCTCCGGCTTTTACACCATCAAAATATGCTGAATAGGCCATTCCACTTGTAGCGTGACAATGTATCTGAACAGGAATATTTAGTTCGCTAATTAAAGCACTCACCAGGTCTTTAGACATTGTTGGAGATAGCAAGCCGGCCATATCTTTAATACACAATGAATCAATTCCCATCTCTACCTGTGCTTTTGCATCCTTTACAAATTTTTCTATTGTATGAACAGGGCTTATGGTATAAGATAATGTACCCTGTGCATGCGCTCCGGCCTTTTTAACAGCTTTAATAGGCACTTCTAAATTCCTGGAATCATTCAATGCATCAAATATTCTAAAAATATCAATACCATTGTGATGAGCAAGTTCAATAAACCTTTCAACAAGGTCGTCAGGGTAATTTTTATAACCAACAATATTCTGCCCCCTGATCAACATCTGCAAAGGAGTATTTTTAGCTTTGGATTTAATTAACCTTAATCTTTCCCATGGGTCTTCATATAAAAACCTTATACAAACATCAAATGTTGCTCCTCCCCATACTTCCAGAGAATAATAGCCAACATTATCAATTGTATCAATGATATTCATTATATCATCTGTTCTCATTCTTGTTGCCCAAAGAGACTGATGTCCGTCTCTAAGAGTAGTATCTGTAATTCTTAAAATTTCTTTTTTCTTATTCATATTATTATCCTTTTTATGTTTTTTTACCGCGGAGACATGAAAAACACGCAGGTACACGGAGTTTTAATTATCCGTTGAAAACTTCCCCATGCCTGCATATTTATCAGCCCTGTTATCTAACAATTTATCAACTGATAAGTTTTCCAATGATTTAAGGTTCTTAAGAACAGCTTTTTTAACTGCCTCTGCTGTTTTTTTATAATCAGTGTGTGCACCATCTTTAGGTTCCGGTATAATTTCATCGATTACACCCAGGTCAAGGAGTGAATCCGCAGTAATATTCAAAGCTTCAGCGGCATCAGGAGCATACTTGGCATCTCGCCACAAAATAGAAGCGCAGCCTTCCGGAGAAATGACAGAATATATCGCATTTGACAACATAAGTATCTTATCGCCCACGCCAATTCCCAGGGCACCGCCACTACCACCTTCACCGATAACCACAGCAACAATAGGCACCTCAATTTTTGCCATTTCTGTAATATTCTTGGCTATTGATTCTGCCTGGCCACGTTGTTCGGCTTCCATGCCGGGAAAAGCACCCGGAGTATCAATGATAGTAACAATGGGAATGTTAAAGCGTTCTGCCAGCCTCATTAACCTGAGTGCTTTGCGATAACCTTCAGGGCGGGCCATTCCAAAGTTTCTCTTAATATTTTCATTTGTATCTTTACCTTTACTATGCCCTATCAACATAAGCTTTTGGCCGTTAAGCTCAGCAAAGCCACCCACAATAGCAAGATCATCAGCATAATACCTGTCGCCATGCAGCTCAATAAAATTATCGAATATTAATGAAATATAATCCTGCATTACAGGCCTTTTGTGATGACGGCTAATCATAACTATTTCCCAGGCAGTTTTGCCATTATGTGCTTTCTTTGTCTTACTCTCCTGCCCTTTTTTACTTTTATCTAATGATTTTTTTGTCATTTTCCCGGTATTTATTAAAAATCAAAAATTAACGATTATAATAACTCAAAACATTGCTAAGAT
The DNA here is from genome assembly GCA_046484145.1 of Bacteroidales bacterium. Classification (GTDB taxonomy): domain Bacteria; phylum Bacteroidota; class Bacteroidia; order Bacteroidales; family UBA7960; genus PWND01. The sequence continues at coordinate 181 of JAWOBS010000277.1, read as the reverse complement.
AATCCTTCATATCTTTTCTGTTAACAATAGAATCAACAAAGCCATGCTCCAGCAGATATTCCGCTGTTTGAAAGTCATCCGGCAATTTCTCACCAATGGTCTGTTCGATAACCCTTCTACCTGCAAACCCAATAACAGCAAATGGTTCGGCAATATTCACATCGCCCATCATTGCATAACT
>JAWOBS010000211.1:0-5861 GCA_046484145.1 Bacteroidales bacterium | reverse complement strand
GCTTCTTTTAAAATTCTCTTTTAACAAGCATTCCATTATTTCAACAGGATCCTTCGCCGATGGCTCAGGATGACAGGCGCTTTATTGAAGGAGGAAGAGAAAAAAGGCAGCTCTCTCTAACATTCAATCAAATCTTAAATCTTAAATAAAAAAATGAAAAACTCCCTTTCCCAACAATTTCTTACTTTTGCAAAAAACAATAGCATGAACAGCGCATACTGGTATGCAGTATATACAAAAGCCAGGGCGGAGAAAAAAACAGCCGAACTCTTGAAAAAGAATGGAATGGAGGTTTATCTTCCATTACAAAAAACATTACGACAGTGGAGCGACAGGAAAAAATGGGTAGAAGTACCTCTCATAAGATCATATCTGTTTGTCAAAACTAATCTTTCTGATTATTTTGAAATTCTGAATACTCCCGGAGTGGTAAGGTTGATTACCTTTGAAGGAAAACCGGCACCAATTCCTGAGCATCAAATTAAAGCCTTGCAGGCAATAATCACTGAAAATGTTGAGATTGATGCCGTCGATACAAATATTCCCGAGGGAAGCCCGGTAGAAATTATACATGGTTCTTTAAAAGGTATAAAAGGTGAGCTTGTGCGCCACGGAACAAAAAAGAAAGTGGTCATAAAACTGGATCATATTGCTACTTCTTTTTTTATAAATATTCCAATCAGCCAAATAAAAATAACAAAATAGGTATTTTATCGTATAATTTGTTCTGAACATTAAAGTATATTTGAATGTTTATTTATCATAAACTTTAGTGTTACTACAATGGCATTGCTTAGAACAAAAAAAGATAAAAATAAAATATTATTCGCCGGCATGGACAAGGCAAGAAAAAAGTATAAAGATCTTCTTTCCTCTCATTATAATCCGGTGTTAAAGCGTTTTATCAGCAAACATATTGATGTTGATTCTCCTTATAACAGTATAATTGCCACATCAACTCAATTTAATATTGAAACTCTTCCCGATGAAGATATTCAAAACATTGTGAACCTAAAGAGGATAAATGATATACGCAGAATCAACAAATTTTTTGATGCAGTAAATGAAAAACTTGATGTTGACGGACTTTTTATTGGATGCAGTGAAACTCTTGAACTAAGGCATAAAAGGTTATTAAAAAAGTACCCATGGCTATTGAACAGGATTTATGTTTTTATGGATTTTGTATTTAAAAGAGTCATTCCAAAGCTACCAATTACCAAGCAGCTTTATTTTGGCCTTACCGGTGGACGCAACCGTATAATTAGCAGGGCTGAAACATTAGGAAGGCTTTATAGTTGTGGTTTTAGCATTGTTCAGGAAAAAGAGCTTTGCGGAATGCTGTTTTTTGTAGCAAAAAAAGTATCGCCATCCTTAAATGTAACAAACCCTTCCTACGGGATGTTTTTCAAAATGAAACGTACCGGAAAGAACGGCAAACCAATCCATGTTTATAAAATGCGTACAATGTATCCTTTCTCTGAATTTCTGCAGCCATACATTTACGAAAAGAACAAGCTTGAGCCCGGTGGAAAATTCCATAATGATTTTCGTATCAGTGGTATGGGAAAGATGTTGCGTGCTTTATGGATAGACGAACTGCCTATGCTTATAAATCTTTTTAAAGGTGACCTTAAAATAATCGGCGTAAGGCCACTTAGCAAGCATTTTCTATCTTTATACCCAAAAGATTTTGTGAAATTCAGAAAAAAATTCAAACCCGGCCTTATTCCTCCCTATTATGCAGACATGCCAAAAGGCCTGGATGACATTATAGAATCCGAAAGAAAATACCTGGAAGCCTATCAAAAAAATCAGTTTTTTACAGATATAAAATATTTCTGGAAAGCATTTTATAATATAGTTTTTAAACGAGCCAGAAGTAAGTAGGTTCTTAGATATTGGACATTGGGAAATATGCAGTATAATTACTGTGAAATTTCTGCCAATTGCTGCAGCTTATTGCAAATTGCCAAATAAAAATTTTTCCCTATTTTTACAATCAAAAACTACAAATGAGCCTTGAGCATATTTTATTGATTCTGGGAATTGGGGTTTTATGCGGATTCATTAATACTCTTGCCGGAAGTGGCTCTCTGATCAGCCTTCCGGCATTAATGTTTATTGGGCTCGATCCTCATGTGGCAAATGGTACAAACAGGATTGGTATCTTTTTTCAAAATATCGTTAGCAGCACCAATTTTTACCGTAAAAAGCTACTGGATATAAAAACAGGTTTTATTCTTGCTTTGCCTACCATTTTGGGCAGTGTTGCCGGGGCTTTTATTGTTCTGGAGCTTCCAGAAAGAATTATCGAAATAATTGTAGGCATTGTTCTGTTTATAATGCTAATTCCAATGCTTTTCAATGCACGCAGGTGGCTTTATGGAAAGGATATCAGCCTTCAAAAAATTAATTATCCGCTAAGAATTACAATATTTTTCCTTATTGGCGTTTACGGGGGTTTTATACAAGCCGGTGTTGGAATATTTCTGCTTTCTGCACTTGTCTTAAATGCCGGCTATGACCTTGTTAAAGCTAATGCCCTGAAAGTATTTATTAACTTGATTTTTACTCCTTTTGCCCTGGCAGTTTTTATAATCCAGGGACAAGTTGACTGGATAGCAGGCTTTGTTTTAGCCGGCGGAAATTCTTTGGGAGCATATATAGCCAGCAGCTGGGCAGTTAGCTGGGGTGCTGTATTTGTAAGATATGTGCTTATAGCTGTAATACTAACAGCGGGAAGTTATTTGCTGTTTTTTGGAAGCTAAAAAAATTGTGGAGAATATCGGATTCGAACCGATGACCTCTTGGCTGCCAGCCAAGCGCTCTAGCCAACTGAGCTAATTCCCCAAATTCAGGGCTACAAAATTAGCAGCTTTTGTTAACTTTACAAATAAATTTTTTATTATGGCCCAAGATATTTTAAACTCTGTTGTTGCTGAGTATTTAACAAAGCATAGCGGTAAAACAGTTTCTGTAAAAAAAACATCATCGATTTCCGGTGGCTGTATAAATGATGCCGGGAAAATAGAAACAAATATTGGGGCTTTTTTTGTTAAATGGAATAATGCCTCAATGTTTCCTAAAATGTTTGAAACAGAAGCTAAAGGATTAAAATTGCTCAAACAGGCTAATTGTGTCAACATTCCGGAAGTTATAGGCTATGGTGAAACAGATAATATTTCCTGGATTATACTTGAATACATAGAACCGGCAGCCCCTGGCAAAAATTTTTGGGAAGAATTTGCAATTTCACTTGCAAATCAACACAGAGTGCAATCTGAGTATTATGGCCTTGATTACAATAATTATATTGGCAGCTTGCCTCAGTATAATGAACAAAAAGATAACTGGATAGAGTTTTTTATTTCTCAAAGGCTTGAGAAACAAATAAAGCTTGCAAGGGATAAAAACATCATAAATACTAATATTATTAAAAAATTTGCCAATCTAAAACACTTTCTCTTTGAATTCTTTCCAAAAGAAGAAGCATCATTATTACATGGCGACTTGTGGGGTGGAAATTATATGGTAAACTCTAAAGGGCAAGCCTGTATCTTTGATCCGGCAGTTTATTTCGGCCACAGAATTATGGATATTGGCATGTCAAAGCTTTTTGGAGGATTTCCCGCTGAATTTTATGATGCATATAATAATGAGTATCCATTAGGAAAATCATGGGAAAGCAGCATCCCTATTGCTAACCTTTATCCCTTGATGGTGCATGTTAATCTTTTTGGGGGCAGCTATTTAAATTCTGTAGAGAGGATCTTAAAACCTTTTTAATACTTTATACAAGAATTATTCGAAATTTTCTTTCCAAAGCTTTCCGAAAGATTTGTTTTTAACAATTGGCATTGCTCTTCGGGCACCCCATGTTTTTGAAAAAAGCTTTTTCATGAAGAAATTTTTAACCGGTGCGGGAGCTGCATCCATCATCCATCTTTTCTTCATCGCTGTTTTCCAAAAATATATTCCAATCTTTTCCTGCTTGCTTACTAGCTTTGAAGAAACAGTATCACTTCTGTTTTGCAGCAAATGAGAGTGCAGGCTAATGTGTACAGGACAAACTTCAGTGCATTTACCGCACAGGCTGGATGCAAAACTCAGATGTTTATAAACATCCAAACCTCTCAAATGTGGAGAAATAACCGAACCAATTGGCCCGGAATACACTGTTCCATAACTATGGCCTCCGATAGTTCTGTAAACCGGACATGCATTCAGGCAGGCACCGCAACGAATGCAGGAAAGCGACCTTCTTTGGGGAATCTTGCCAAGCAGATTTGTGCGGCCGTTGTCAAGCAGTACCACATACATAAATGAAGGCCCATTGTTTTCATCCCTCTTCTTCGGGCCGGTAAAAACAGAATTATATGCTGTCACTTTTTGTCCCGTTCCATGTGTTGACAATAAGGGCCAAAACAAATCCAAATCATTTAAGTTTGGGACTATCTTTTCTATTCCTGCTATTGCTATATGCACATCAGGAAAAGAAGTTGACATAACAGCATTACCTTCATTTTCGGTAAGAGAAACAGCACCGGGATTAGCTATCAAAAAATTTGCTCCTGTTATTCCGGCACCTGCTTTGAGAAATTTATCCCTTAGTTTTTTCCTGACAAAAGCAGTTATCTCTTCGGGTGTACTTTCAATTGGCAAACCAAATTTTTCATGAAAAATACCGGCGATATCTTTTGCACTCTTGTGCATAACAGGTGTTACAATATGATAAGGCTTGTCGTCAGATATCTGCACAATATATTCTCCCAAATCAGTCTCAACAGCTTCTATGCCGTTCTTTTCAAGACAATCAACCAACTCCAGTTCTTCGGTTATCATTGATTTTGACTTGACAACATGCTTGACATGATGCTTTTCCAATATATCAATAATAGCTCTCCTGGCCTCGTTTGCATCTAAAGCCCAAATAACTTTTGCGCCCCTGGAAGAAATATTGATTTCAAATTCTTTTAATTGATTTTCAAGTTCTTCTATTGCTTTATGCTTTATGACAGCGGCTTTCTTCCTGGCAAGTTCAAGATTAGCATATTGAGTTTTGCCTTTTTTTACAGCAACATTATACCTTGAAATATTGAATGCAATAGTCTTCCTGTGATTCAAATCAAATGATTTTTTCTCACAATCATCCACAAACTTTTTATATACATCAATATCCTGCATCGCTCTAATATTAATTATCTAACAATTTATACCGGGTATTTTATCAATACGCTTTTGATGTCTTCCACCTTCAAATTCAGTACTAAGGAAAATTTCAAGCATGCTTATTGCTTCTTCAAAGGAAACAAAACGTGCCGGCAAAGCAATAATATTAGCATTATTATGTTGCCTTGCAAGACCTGCTATTTCGGGGTTCCAGCATAATGCACTTCTAATTTTCTGATGCTTGTTAACAGTCATGTTAACTCCATTGCCACTACCACATATAACTATGCCAAGGCCATATTTCCCTTCTGAAACAGACTTTGCAAGTGGATGTGCATAATCAGGGTAATCCACGCTTTCTTCAGAATTGGTTCCAAAATCATGAAAACTTATCCCTTTCTCTGAAAAATGTTTTTTTATTTTTTCTTTAAGCTCAAATCCGGCATGGTCAGAGCCTATTGCTACATTATTAGTTATAAAAGCCATATTACTGTTTTTTAACAAAATTACAATAAATAATGTATGAATTTCTGCAATTATTTAAATCAAAGCAATTGTCATTGCTAAATATTTTTTTGAGGTGCTAATTATTATTTAGGGCGATAAATGGCCGGATTTCAAGGACACCCTTTGGGGAGAGAGCATCTATAACTACTACAACTATACCCCTCCCTGGAAGCCGTAGAGAC
>JAWOBS010000110.1:0-11869 GCA_046484145.1 Bacteroidales bacterium | reverse complement strand
AAAAGAACAAATAGCAAAATATCAGGCAATTGATTTGATTGGATGTTCGGGCTCTTTTGAATCAATACATTCTATTATATGTAACCAATTATATAATAAAAGCAATAATGGCGATATTGTACAAATTAATGATGCCGATTTTAACAATTCATGCACCTTGTTAAAATCGGCATCATTAATTTGTACAATATCGCCATTATTGCTTTTATTATAAAACTGCTTACATATGATAGAATGTATTGATTCAAAAGATCCCGAGCAACCAATCAAATCTATTTCTTGATATTTTGTTATTTGTTCTTTTAACAAACCTAATTCCCGGTCAAAAAATCTGTGTATCTCTGCAATTTCATTGTTTTTTATTGGATCGGAAGGTTTAATTTTTTGCAATAAGCGAGCTACTCCGAGGTCAAAACTGTGTTTAAAAACAACTTCATCGTTTGCTGCAATAATAAATTCAGTGCTGCCTCCGCCTATATCCATTATTAATACAGGTTTGCTAATTGATTTAGCAGCGAGCTTAACTCCTTTAAATATAAGAGATGCTTCTCTGTCGCCATCAATTACATTGATTTTTACTCCAGTTAGTTTGAAAACCTCATCAACAAAAACTTGTCCGTTTGATGAGCTTCTAACAGCAGAAGTAGCAGTGGCTAGAATTTTTTCAGGGTTAAAACTTTTTGCAGAAGACAGAAGTTGTTGGAAAGCATTTATGCCTCTTTGCATTGATTCCGGAGATATTTCATTTTTGATTATGGTCTTTTTCCCAAGCTTAACATCTTTCATTTCTTTATGAACAATGTTAAATTCCCCATAAGTATCATAATCTGCAAGCAGCAAATGAAAGGTATTTGTTCCACAATCAATAATCGCAGCTTTCATTGAACACTATTCTAAGGTAAAATCAAAATATTATCTTTTGTAAACTATCCACTTCCAAAGTTCTTTATACGTGGGCTTTTTACCGTACATAAGTATGCCTGTGCGGTAAATTTTCGCAGCAAGCCATGTTGTACCGATAAAGCCGAGTATCAGCAAACCGACAGAAAGTACAATATCAAAAGCCGGAACGCCAAATGGAATTCTTAACATCATAACTATAGGAGATGTAAAAGGAATTATACTCAACCAAAAGGCGACAGGTCCTGCGGGATTATTAATTACCATTTGTGCCATAACGATAGAAAAGATAAGCGGGACTGTTATGGGCAGCATAAACTGCTGGCTATCAGTTTCGTTATCCACTGCCGAACCAATGGCAGCAAATAATGCAGCATATAATAAATACCCGGCAAGAAAGAAAAATATAAATGCAATTATCATTACCGGGAAGTTAATAGCTTTAAGTCCTTCCATAACCTGTCCGGCGGGAGAATTGTGCTGCATAATAGACTGTGTTCTTTCCTGCAATTTTTCGGCATCATAAGTATCATCAGGCGATACATAAACCTGTTCTATGGGAGTAAATTTAAACTGTTCCGGGAAGGCTGTCCTGACAACACCAACTATCATAAAAGTAAGCAATATCCATATTAGAAACTGTGTTAATCCAACCATTCCAACACCAACAATTTTACCCATCATAAGCTGAAAGGGCCTGACAGATGAAACAATAATCTCCACAATACGATTTGTCTTTTCTTCAAGCACTCCCCTAAGCACTTGAGAACCAAACATAAAGATAAAGAAATAAATAAGTATCCCGCTAAATATTCCCAGCACCATGCTTATTTCGGGATAATCTGATTTTTCGGCACCATCCTTCAACAGTCTGATTGCCCTAATATCAATAGGAGTGTCAATAGCTTCCAAAACTTCCTCATCTATTCCGGCAGCTCCCAGCTTCAAGCTTTCAAATTCATGCTTTATTGTATTTTCAATATAAAGCTTGGCATTCATATTTATTGACTTCTCACTAAAAAGCCTTAATCCGGTAGGTGCTTCAAAAGCAAATCTTGGTATATGCAAAATTGCGTCATAGTTTCCTTTCTTATGAAGTTCAAGAGCAGCATCAATATTTGTATTAATACTGGTAAATTCGACATTATTTGCATCTTTAAATGACTCAAAAAAGAAATCAGTATCATCAACAACGCCAACTTCATAAACTGAATCAGACATTTGGGCAATAAAAACCGGGCCAATCATCAATGCGGCCATAAGAACAGGCCCAAGGATTGTCATTACAATAAAGCTCTTTTTTTTGACCCTGCTGAGGTATTCTCTTTTAATGATTGTAAAAATCTTATTCATTTCTGATTATTTATAGGAAAAACAACTTAACTAAGATTATTCAATTCTTCCGGATACTTTCCAGTTACATTTTTAATAAAAATATCATTCATATCAGGAAGCAATTCCCTGAAGGAAACAACTCTGCCCATTTCCAGGAGCCTGTTTAATAATACATTGGAACTGACATCATTTGGAATTTTTATTTTGCATCTTATTAAGTTGTCAGTTTTACTTTCAATTTTAATTTTATAATCATTTTGCAAGTCGAGGTCAAAACTACCATTTGTATCAGCGAGTTCAACACTATAAAGGCCTGTAAAATATGAATTCTTGATATCTTTAACGTTACCTTCAAGGATTTTCTCTGATTTATTAATAAGTGCAATATGGTCACAAAGTTCTTCAACGGAGCTCATATTATGTGTTGAGAAAATAATAGATGCTCCATCATTTCGAAGTTTGAGAATTTCTTCTTTTAGCAAGTTTGCATTGATTGGGTCGAAGCCGGAAAAAGGCTCATCAAAAATCAGCAATTTCGGTTTGTGCATAATTGTAATGATGAACTGCACTTTTTGCTGCATTCCTTTAGAAAGTTCTTCAACCTTCTTATTCCACCATGGCATCAGGTCAAACTTATCAAACCATTTAATAAGTTCTTTTCTCGCGAAGCTTTTATTAACATTTCTAAGCTGGGCGAGATACAAGGCCTGCTCGCCAATTTTCATTTTTTTATACAGCCCTCTTTCTTCCGGGAGATAGCCAATTTGTTTAATATGCTTGGTTCTCAGGTTTTCGCCATTAAAGAATAACTGGCCGTCATCCGGGCCAATTATCTGATTAATAATCCTGATAAGAGTGGTTTTGCCGGCGCCATTAGGCCCAAGCAGGCCAAATATAGATTTTTCCGGAACTTCAATACTCACATTTGTAAGAGCTTTATGCCCGGAATAACTTTTGCTAATACTTTCAGCCCGGAATATGCTATCCATATATAATAATATAAAATGTTAATTAAAATGTTCTCTCATTTTTTCAAAGAAACTCTTGTCGGTCTTTTTTGGATTAGGCTTAAAGTTCTCTGATTTATTAAGTTCGGACAAAATGCTTTTCTCTTCTTTAGAAATATTTTGTGGTGTCCACACATTAATACTAACGAGCAAATCACCTCTTCCGTATGCATTAAGAGGAGGTAATCCTTTTCCTTTAAGTCTGAGCACTTTTCCGGACTGAGTACCGGGATCTATTTTAATACGCGCTTTGCCTTCCAGTGTAGGGACTTCAATAGTTTTTCCCAATATTGCATCAGGCATTGAGATGTACTGTTCGAACAGCAGGTTATTACCATCTCTGATAAGTTGTTCATGTTTTTGCTCTTCAACAACAACAATCAAGTCGCCGGGTATTCCACCCCTGGCTGCAGCATTTCCTTTTCCGCTGAGAGACAGCTGCATACCTTCGGCCACACCCGGTGGGATATTAATTTTTATTATTTCCTGGTCTTTTACAATTCCATTACCATAGCATGCAGTACATTTCTCGGTAATAACCTTACCTTCTCCTCCACATGAGGGGCAGGTTGAAGTAGTTTGCATTTGCCCGAGGAAAGTATTTGTCACCCTGGTAACTTGTCCCATACCATTACATGTTGAGCAGGTTTTAAATGAGCTACCGGCTTTAGCGCCGCTACCGCTACATTCTTTACAGGGCACATATTTATTCACTTTAACTTTTTTCTCAACTCCTTTAAGGATTTCTTCGAGAGTAAGCTTAACTTTTATTCTAAGGTTAGAGCCTCTGTTTACCCTTCTTGATGAAGATCGGCCGGAGCGTCCAAAGCCGCCGAAGCCACCAAAAGCACTTCCAAAGATATCACCAAACTGGCTAAATATATCTTCCATACTCATGCCACCGCCAAAACCGCCACTGCCAAAGTTATTCCCCAGTCCGGCATGGCCGTACTGGTCATATCTTGCTTTTTTATCCGGGTTGCTTAATACCTCATATGCTTCTGCAGCCTCCTTGAATTTTTCTTCTGCAGTAGAGTCATTGGGGTTTTTGTCCGGATGATATTTCAGTGCTTTTTGCCTGTAGGCTTTTTTTATCTCTTCCGGAGTTGCATTCTTAGAAACGCCTAATATTTCGTAATAATCTCTTTTTGCCATTTAGTAAATTTCTTAATTAATTAGCTACAACAACTTTAGCATATCTCAACACCTTTCCGTGCAGCAGGTATCCTTTTTCCACTTCGTCAACAATTCTGCCTTTTTCTTCTTCGTCTTTAGCTTCGACATTAGATATTGCTTCATGAAAATCAGTATTAAACACTTCACCTACTGTTGGAATTTCTTCAACACCTTTTTGAGCTAATATACTTTTAAATTTGGCATAAATAAGTGATATGCCTTTTATCAGGAATTCATTATCGGGATTATCAGCGGCAGCATCACAAGCTCTTGCCAAATCGTCAAAGACAGGCAATAAGGCAGTGATAATTTCTGAGGATGCCGTTTTAGAATATTCAATTTTTTCTTTTAATGTACGTTTTCTGAAATTATCAAATTCGGAAAACAATCTCAGATATTTATCATTTAACTCATCAATTTTATTCTGAAGTTCTTCAACATCCTGTTTATTTAAATCTTCAGATTTTTCATCTAATTCCCCGTTAGAATCTTTTTTAGTGTCAGCATCTTTTTCATTAAATGACTTATTGTCTTTTTTATCATTTTTATCTGACATTATTTCCTTTTCTTTTTTGGCATCAATTTTTTCTTCCATTTCATTATTCGCCTTAACAGCATCTTTTTTTGCCATACTATATTCTTCTTATTTGGTTTTCTATAATAATAAAATAACAATTACCACAAAGCATATCAAAGGCTTTGCCAATAATAAAAAGAAGTCAAATTGTCAGCCAATCTGTACTCTTTTTATATCAGCACCAAGCATTTGAAGTCTTTTATCAATATCCTGGTAGCCTCTGTCTATTTGTTCAATATTATATATAATGCTTTTGCCATTCGCACTAAGGGCAGCAAAAAGCAATGCAACTCCTGCCCTTATGTCTGGCGAGGTAAGTTCAAGTCCTTTAAGCTGGTGTTGCCTGTTAAGTCCGATAACGGATGCCCTGTGGGGGTCACAAAGAATAATTTGGGCGCCCATATCTATAAGCTTATCAACAAAGAATAATCTGCTTTCAAACATTTTCTGATGTATCAGTACACTTCCTTTGGCGTGAATAGCAGTAACAAGCACAATACTAAGCAGGTCGGGTGTAAATCCAGGCCATGGGGCATCACTAATTGTCAAAATTCCTCCATCAAGGAAGGTTTCTACCTGGTATTCTTCCTGTTCGGGGATATAAATATCATCGCCTCTAAGTTCGAAATCAATGCCAAGTTTATAAAAAACTTCGGGAATAATTCCAAGCTGATCAAATCTTACATTTTTAATAGTAACTTCAGATTGAGTCATTGCCGCCAATCCAATAAAACTACCGATTTCAATCATATCAGGGAGAGCAGTATGCTCACAGCCATGCAGTTTATCCACTCCATTAACAATAATAAGATTGGAACCCACGCCGGAAATATCGGCTCCCATACTAATAAGCATTCTGCAAAGCTGTTGAATATAGGGTTCACAAGCGGCATTATAAATTGTTGTAGTGCCTTCAGCGAGAACAGCGGCCATAATAATATTTGCAGTACCGGTCACAGACGCTTCATCAAGCAACATATAAGAACCTTTAAGCTTATCAGCCTTTAGCACAGCATGTCCGTTTTGTTGGTCAACAGAGTAATCTGCTCCAAGATTTTGCAAACCGATAATATGTGTATCCAACCTTCTTCTGCCAATTTTATCTCCTCCCGGCCTGGGTATTAGTGCTTTCCCAAAACGTGCCAACATGGGGCCAACAATCATCACAGAGCCTCTGAGCTTAGAAGATTCTTTAAGAAATTCGGGAGAAGCAATGTATTCGGTATTTACATTATCAGCTTGAAAAGAGAAAGAACCCTTTTTTATCTTTTGGGTTTTCACACCCATTTTATCAAGAAGGCTAATAAGGTTGTTAACATCCAGGATATCGGGCAAATTATTTAAAACGATTTTTTTGTCGGTGAGCAGAGTTGCGCAAATTATTTGCAGGGCTTCATTTTTTGCACCTTGCGGAATAATTTCACCTTTTAGTTTTTTTCCGCCAATAATTTCAAAAGCTTCCATACACAAGAATATTTTATGTTCCTGATAATAAAGATATAAAACTTGATTTAATAATAATTGCGAAGGTATTGAAAAAGGATTAATTCAAAACAGTAAATTATCTAATTATTGATAATGTGATAAAGCTATTACGAATTTAACTTTTCCTACCTCTGTGTGGCCCTTTTGAAAAGTTGCCGGATTTAGGATTGTTATATTGTTTTGAAGGATGTTTTTTTCTTCTGTTTTTTGATAGAATATCAGATGTATTATGCAGCCTCACGTTATCATCGAGAGTAAGTTTTCCTTTTGAAAGTGTTTCAAGGTCGGTTGCAATATCTTCATCTGAAACAGTTTCCCTGTTCCATGTAAGGTATGACTTTTTTAAATGATTAGCTATCAATTTAATAAGCGCATTTTTTTCTTCACCTTCAGGATATTCACATGCTTTTTCTATCATTCTTTCAATATGCCTGCCGTAATGCTTATAAGTAATATTATTTGAAGAATAACCCAGCCTTTCAGGTTTAGTAAGGAAAGTCTCAGCAGATGGAATAGGATAAGGCGAGTCTACATCCAGTTCAAAATTAGACATAATAAACAAGTGGTCCCAAAGTTTATGCTTGAAATCACTTACATCTCTAAGGTGAGGGTTAAGTTGACCCATAACATTAATTGTGGCTTTTGCCAGTTTATTTCTTTTTTCGCGGGAATCAACTGTTTTGATATATTCAATCATTTTTTGAATATTTCTTCCATACTCGGAAATATTCATTTTCGATCGTGAGGTATTATACTGCATATAATTAATAAATATAAATTTTGAATAAAAGAATAATAAGTTAAGTGGCTATATAAAACAATGGTAAAACCGGTAACAACACATTTAACAACTATAAGTAAGCAAGGAGTCAAATTTAACAAAAATGTTGAGGCATTTCAGTTATTTGAATTACATTGCAAATATAGTAATAATAACAAAACAGAAAATAATTAACTTACAATTTTCAACTTTGCATACTTGAGCAATAATTGCTTTTTCTCGAAATTATTAAAACTAACTGATGCTTTGGCGTTTTCGCCATTACCTTCAATTTGGATAATCTTTCCGATACCAAACCTTTGATGCTGTATCATCATGTCAATTTCAAGCTTAGCAACCGGTATTCTTGCAAATCCTGTTTCACTTTCACTTATTTGTTGAACAGGCTTTTTCTCGGTGGAAGATAGTTTTACGTAATTTTTCCGGCTATCAGAAAAGCTTTCTTTAACAAAATTCTTTTTAGAAAAAGTAAGATCAGATTTATTATCAACAAACTGCAAATCAATTTCATCAATAAACCTGCTATGTTCGCAAAAATTAAACTCACCAAATCTAAACCTGGACTCAGCATATGATAGAAAAACTTTCTTCATGCCCCTTGTAATAGCCACATAAAAAAGTCTTCTTTCCTCTTCCAGTTCAGTTCTGGACTGGAGCGACATTTGTGAAGGGAATAGATTTTCTTCCATGCCGGCGACAAAAATCACAGGGAACTCAAGCCCTTTTGCTGCGTGCATTGTCATAAGAGAAACCTTATCAGAATTTTCGATATCATCTTTTTCCATATCCATATCAGTCATCAGGGAAACTTCTTCCATGAACTTATCAAGTGTTCTCAGTTCACTTTCGCCTTCAACGTCGTGTGCTGCTTCGGAGAAATCTTTTAAAGCAGATATCAACTCTTCAATATTTTCGCGCCTTACGACTGATTCCGGGGCTTCATCTTCATTGTAATGCTTAATAATTCCCGTTTGATAAGCGATCATTTTACCAAGTTCGAAAGCATTTTGAGTATTCATTTGAGCTTTAAAGCTCCTGATCATAAGGTTAAACTCATCAAGTTTTCTTGCAACAGCAGGCCCGATTTGCACCCGGTAATCTGCAGGATTTTGGGCTACTGCCCATACAGAAGAATTAGCATCATTAGCGGCAACTACAATCCTGTCAATTGTGGTTTTTCCTATTCCCCTGGCAGGAAAATTCACAATTCTGAGAAATGCGCTTTCATCATTATTATTAATTACTAGCCTGAAATAAGCTAATAAATCTTTAATTTCTTTTCTTTGATAAAATGACAATCCACCATATATACGATATGGAATATTGTTTTTTCGCAGCGATTCTTCCAGTGCCCTGGACTGGGCGTTAGTGCGGTAAAGAATAGCAAAGTCGCCTTCTTTAAAATGATCGTTATTTTTTAATTCAAAAATTTTATTTGCAATAAGGGCTGCTTCTTCGCCTTCGTTGGCCGCTTTAAATATGCAAATTTTTTCACCATCTTCATTTTCTGTCCAGACAATCTTTTTAATCTGGTCTTTGTTTTTTGCTATAACGCTATTGGCTGCATTTACAATGTTTTTTGTACTGCGGTAATTCTGCTCAAGCTTAAAGACTTTATGCTCCGGATAATCACTTTTAAAATTAAGTATATTCTGAATATTTGCTCCCCTGAATGCGTAAATGCTTTGAGCATCATCACCAACAACGCAGATATTCTCATTATTGGCGGCTAATTTTTTCACAATAAGATATTGCGAAAAATTTGTATCCTGGTATTCATCAACTAAGATGTGTTGAAATTTATTTTGATATTTATATAAAACATCCGGGTGGTCTCTTAGCAGCACATTAGTATTAAAAAGCAGGTCATCAAAATCCATAGCGGCTGCTTTCCTGAGTCTTTGCTGATATAAGCTGTAAATCAGGCCAATTTTGGGCTTTCTAATTTGTGCATCATAGTTTTGAATTTCAAAATCTTCATTATAATCTAATGCTGAAATCAGGTTGTTTTTTGCATTGGAAATTCTGTTAAGCACCGAACCGGGATTATAAACTTTATCATCAAGGTTTTGTTCTTTTACAATAATTTTAATAAGCTTTTTTGAATCATCAGTATCATAAATTGTAAAATTCGATGGATATCCTGTTTTATCGGATTCATACCTGAGAATTCTGGCAAAAACAGAGTGGAAAGTTCCCATCCATAAACTCTTAGCCCTGGATGCGCCAACCAGTTCAGCAATCCTCTCCTTCATTTCTTTAGCAGCTTTGTTTGTGAATGTCAGGGCCAAAATATTAAAAGGGTCAGCGCCATTTTGCAGTAAATATGCTATTCTGTATGTCAGCACCCTTGTTTTCCCGGATCCGGCGCCTGCCACAATAATAACTGCGCCATCAATAGCCTTAACTGCTTCTTGCTGAACATCATTTAAATCATTTAAAAAATTTGCCATAAATTACTATAACGAATAAAAAATTAAAATATAAACAAAAAACGGTAGGGGAAAACATCTATTGCACCCTAATGCCCATTACAATGATATCATCAATTCTGTCATAACTGCCTGTCCAATCAATAATAGTTTTTTTGAGGATTTCTTCTTGTTCTTTAACGGGCTTTTGATGCACATCGATAAGTATTTGTTTGAAATTCTTGCTCATGAATTTTTTTCCATCCGGGCCTCCAAACTGGTCTTTATACCCATCAGAAAACATAAACAGCATATCATCTTTTTCAACTTCTACCATATGATTAGTAAAGTTCCTGTCAGCTCTACGGTGTATTCCTATAGGCATTTTATCACAAGGTACTTCAATAATTTCTCCGTTTCTAATTACATATAAAGGATTATTAGCGCCGGCAAATTCAATAATATTCTTATCTTGATGGAATATAACCAGTGAAATATCCATACCATCACGAGACTCACTGTCTTCATCTTCTTGCCTAAGAGATTTCATAACCTGTTCACGAAGATTATCCAATATTTGAGAGGCACTATATTCATTGTTTGAACTAACTATCTGGTTTAGATATGAAATACCCAGCATGCTCATAAAACCGCCGGGCACTCCATGTCCGGTACAGTCGGCAGCTACAGCAACAACTTTATCTCTCATTCTGCCTATCCAATAAAAGTCACCACTAACAATATCCCTTGGCATAAAAAGGATAAATCTTTCCGGGATAAGCCTGTCTATAAAATCATCCGGTGGCAAGGCAGCAGTTTGAATCCTTTTAGCGTACTTAATGCTGTTTCTAATGTTTTCATTTTGCTTTTCTATTTCTTCTTTTTGCTTCACAACTTCGGCGGTTCTTTCCCTGACAATACCTTCCAAAATTTCTTTTTCCCTCTTTAACCTCCTGGTATTAAGAATAATAATGATATAAACTGCCAGGATTGCCAATATACCATAGGCAATATACGCCCAAATTGTTCTATACCAAGGCGGTAAAACAACTAAGCTGAAGGATGCCGGACTGCCTTCTTCTCCGTATACATTGCGAGCTTTAACTTTAAATGTATAACTTCCCACGGGAATATATGAATAAACGGCTTTTGTTTCGCCGGACCATCTGCTCCACTCATCAAAACCTTCAAGTTTGTAGCTGTACAGGACATCCTCCTCACCTTCAAAATACACAGCTGAGAAGTTTACTTCCAGGTTATTGTAAGAGTAATTCAGTACAGGTTTTAATTCATCGGGTTGAGATAAAGAAACAATAAGATTGCCACGATCATCAGTATTATAAAATGTACCCGAGAACAATAATGAATCACCGAGAGTGCTAACTCTTCTAATCAAAGTATTAAATGATTGCTTATAATTCTTTTCAACATTGCTATTATAACTATATAATTGATTAGATATGCCTAACCATGTAATGCTGTTATCACTTAAGACAGCATCACACCAAAGAGAAGGAATTATATTAAAAGGTTTTGAAATAAAATTAAAAGTGCCATCATTTTTCCTCACAGCTTTTTCTATCCAGGTTTCTTGCTGGCCAATATACCTTGACATCCAGATATTCCCTTCATTATCAGTGTCAAAAGCAAAATAACCTGTTGGATTTTCTTCCTTACAAAATGCTTCATCCAGTTTAAAAGTTTCGGTATTGTTATCAAAGCTAAAAACACCTTCACTTGTTAAAAAAAGGATTTTATTATTATAATTAAAAAGCTTTAACCAGTTGAGATTGTCCGGCAAGCCATGTTCTGTATTATATGTATAAAAATCAGCATCATAATTATCAAATTCTACCCTTGCATAACCTGTAAGCCTTGAAGCTACCCATAAGTTACCGTTTTCATCTTCAACTATTGAGCTAATTTCATTTCCATACTTATCATTATAATCAATGTTTTTCCATTTACCATTAACAAATTCAAGTATTTCAAGGCCTCCACTCACTCCCAGGTAAATTCTTCCCGGATAATAATCTGAGGTATAAACTTCTAAGGCATTATGGGTTTTGTTTTCAATCCGGGCAGTAATAGAACTTGCATAAAAATTTTCATCAATTACGAAAACATCTCCCCTTGTGGCAGCCAGAAGCATATCCTTTCCGGTAGCAGGGTTTCTCCACAAATCCAGTGAATATGT
>JAWOBS010000103.1:0-14134 GCA_046484145.1 Bacteroidales bacterium | reverse complement strand
TCGCAGGAAACTCAAAGAAAGGAAGACCCATCACCCGTCACCGATCACCGATCTACTGTAATATTACTTTATGCGTTTCTACAAAGTTGTCACCATTAATCTCAAAAAGATAAATACCGGCAGGAAAGGATGAAATATTGATTTTTTCACCATCACTAATAGTTCTTTTTACGATTATTTGTCCTGCAATATTTTTGATTATAAGCTCAGTAGTTGTATTACTATTAATGTTTATGCTAATATAATCCGATGCAGGATTTGGAAATACGTTACTATATTCCGGGTCTTGAATTTCCGTTATATCCACTGCCGGTGGCTCCATTTTCGCTAATGTTACAACAGAAGCCAGTACTGCCTGCGTAAATACCACCGCCTGGTCTTCATTGTTATAGCTTGGGCCGACAAGGTCATCTGATGTGTGAATGTATGGACTGTAATAATCTGCATCTTCAAATGGAAATATTCCCATATATCCGTTATTATTAAAAGAGGTGTGATCACTATCGCCTGCGGTGAAAGAATCAGGCTCAACAGCAAAGTCGGGGAGGTAAACCTCACAAATATCTGTGTAAAAATCAGCAAGAGGCTGAGCAGAGGCAGGATATATTAATGATGACTTATATGTCGTATGGCCGGGTTCCAGGTATCCAATCATATCCATGTTGAAATATCCAAGAATATTCATCTCTTCATCACTGCTTCTAGCAGCATACGCAGCACTACCATATAAACCGTATTCTTCACCGGAGAATGCACAAAAAATTATACTTCTTTCAAACTCATGTTGGCTTAATATCCTGGCAATCTCCATAACACCTGATGTGCCCGAAGCATTATCATCCGCACCCGGGGCATCTCCATCGTAAGAATATGAATCATAATGACCGCCGAGTACTACATACTCGTCAGGATATTCTGTTCCTGTTAAGGTTGCAATCACATTATCACTGGAAGCACCTTCCGGCATAGTAAACTCCATTTCTTCAACTTCCAGGCCCCATGCAGTAAACTGTTCTTTTATCCATTGTTGAGCTTCAATACTCTGTTGGTGATATGCGTTGCGGGTAATATAATCTTCAAGATGTTGAACCTGGCTGGTAACATTTTCACTGCTTACCTCCGCCATTAAATCCAGGATATATTGCTCCGGTTCGGAAGAAACATTATAGCTAAAGCTTTTCTGTACAGGTAACTTAGACTCGCGCTCAAAAATTCTTACCATACCGTCATTTTTTGCCGGTGGCAATTGCCCGTGCTGTTTTTCATTAGTACGAACGATCAAAAAGAAATCACCATCATGCAAAACTTCAGAACGGCTACTGATAATTTGCAGGTATTCATCTTTGTTTACATGCTTGTCAGTGTAAACCAGGTAATAGCTCATATCTTCCTGCCATGGCTCTGTATCAAGGATATAATGTTCTTTTTCCAAGGGCTTATTTGTAGATGCCACAACAAATTCATTACGATAAAAATGTACCGTAATATCGGAATCAGAAAATAATTCTTTAGTGTGTTCGTAGTTGGAAGTTGGTATTAATACTAAATCAGAAGCTGATATTTGAAAGCTGATAATACTTATAAGAAGTGTAAAAATAAAATGTTTCATAATTTGAAGATATAAGTGTTTTAGATATAAACGTTTTTAACAAATGAAGGTTCATTCACCTAAGAGGTAAAATAAAAGTATGACATTATTCAATGATGCTACTAAGAGCTTCAGCCATTTTTGCACCAATATCAGCAGGAGAGTCAACCGTTGTAATCCTGCATTCTTTTAAAATCTTCTTTTTAGCTTCAGCAGTATCATCTTTACCGCCAATAATAGCACCTGCATGTCCCATTGTACGTCCTTTGGGAGCAGTAGCTCCTGCAATAAAGCTAACAACCGGTTTTGTGCCATTTTCTTTGATCCAGTATGCTGCTTCTGCTTCCATTCCACCACCAATTTCACCTATCATTATAATCCCTTTTGTTTCTTCATCATTCATAAAAAGCTCAACAGCATCTTTCATACTGGTTCCAAGGATTGGATCACCACCAATACCAATGCAGGTTGATTGCCCTAAGTCTGCTTTTGTAACCTGGTCAACTGCTTCATAGGTGAGTGTTCCGGAACGGGAAACAATTCCAACATTTCCTTTTTTGTGTATAAATCCCGGCATTATACCTACCTTACATTCTTCAGGGGTAATAATACCCGGGCAGTTGGGGCCTATTAGCCTTGCCGGCTTATCTTTTAAGTATTCTTTTACCTTAACCATATCTTTTACAGGTATTCCTTCTGTAATGCACACAATCACTTTTATCCGGGCTTCAGCAGCTTCCATGATAGCATCAGCAGCAAAAGCCGGTGGTACAAATATCAGGCTAACGTCAGCTTCTTCTTTTTCTACTGCTTCTGAAACTGTATTATAAACAGGCAAGTCCAGATGTTTGGTGCCACCCTTGCCCGGAGTTACACCGGCAACAACGTTTGTTCCATAATCTATCATTTGTTTTGCATGGAAACTACCTTCAGAACCTGTAAACCCCTGAATTACCACTTTGGAGCCTTTGTTGACAAGAATACTCATTGTTGTTTTGTTTTTTATTTTACCTTTTTTACTTCACAAAAATAGTGTTTCTGTTTTAATCTATTTGAGTTTTTGATAAAAGTTTTATCAATTCCGTTGCGTTATAATAGTAATATAAAACCGGGGAATTATTTTGCCTGAATTTTTGTAATTGTTTGTATTTCCAATTTTCTAAATATGCAATTTAAAAATGACATTAACTGTTAATAATATTAAATATCTGTCTTTAATTCGTTTAAGCTTTGTAATTTTACATCACAAATAAATAATAAAACCCAAATATTTTCCTGATATGCGCACAGAAAAAGATTTTTTAGGAGAAGTTTCTCTTCCCGAAAATGCACTTTATGGTATAAATACATGGCGGGCAATACAGAACTTTCCTGATAAAACTGCTTTCCATAAAGAGTGGTACCAGGCTATCGGACTGGTTAAGCTTGCTTGCTATAATACTGTTGTTTCTTATAGAAAAGCAGCATTACAGAAACATCCTGATGTTAAACTTCCGGAGAATTTGCTGGATGATAAAAGCTGGGAGAAGATTTGTGAAACTGCAAAAGAGGTGGCTGTTGGCAAATATTATAACTCATTTATTGTTCCTGCCATACAGGGAGGTGCCGGAACATCGATTAATATGAATGTTAATGAGATAATAACTAATGCCAGCTTAAAAAAACTGGGTAAGAAGCCGGGAGATTATAAAGCAATTGATCCTTTTGACCATGCTAATATTTTTCAAAGCACAAACGATGTTATACCTACAGCATTAAAAGTTGCATCAATGCAATTATTTACTAAGCTTGAAAAGCAGATAAACCAGCTTAGGTCAGGATTAGAGAAACTTGAAACAAAAACCCGATCAAACCTCAGGGTAGCCTATACTCAGATGCAACAAGCTCTGCCTTCTTCATATGGTATGTTATTCAGTGCGTATAATGATGCTCTCGCCCGAGATTGGTGGAGGGTTTCAAAATGCTTCGAGAGAATTAAAATCGTTAATTTAGGAGGAGGAGCTGTTGGTACCGGACTGGCATTGCCACGCTTTTATATTATGGAAGTTGTTCCAAACCTGCAAAAACTGACTAAATTGCCTGTTACACGAGCAGAAAATCTTTCTGATAATACTCAAAATTTTGATGTCTTTGTTGAAGTGCATGCTATCCTTAAAGCTCATGCAGTAAACCTGGAAAAAATGGCATCAGATATAAGGTTGTTGTCTTCGGATATTTCTGATCACAAGGAATTGCAAATTCCTAAAAAACAAACAGGTAGCACAATTATGCCGGGTAAAGTGAACCCGGTGATATCTGAGTTTGTTATCAGTTCTGCACATAAAATATACAGTAATGATATGCTTGTTTCAAATTTATGCGGACAGGGCAGCCTTGACCTGAATCCTTATATTCCGGCTATAGGCCATGCACTAATTGATAGCTTAAAATTGCTGATAGCAGCTTGTCAGGCGTTAACAAAAAATCTTGTAAGTGATATGAAGGTTAATGCAAAATTTGCCCATGAAAAGATAATACACAGCCCGACAATGACAACCGCATTAATACCGTTTGTTGGTTACCAAAAGGCATCTGAATTGGCAGCTTTAATGATAGAAAAGAATATTTCCATAGTTGAAGCTAATGAAATAATGAATTGTGTTTCTGATGCTAAGCTTAAAGAAGTGATGAAGCCTGAGAATTTGCTGAAGCTTGGTTATTCACTGGGAGATATTAATTAGAACTACAATAGCTGCCCGGCAATAATTTATTAAACTTTAATGATAAAATGGCAAGAGGTAAGGAAAGTAAACCACATATTGGAATTTTTGGAAGAAGGAATAATGGTAAAAGTTCTTTTATCAATGCTTTGACAGGCCAGGAGATAGCAATTGTATCGGATGTTCCCGGCACAACAACAGATCCTGTGAAAAAATCTATAGAGATACAGGGGATAGGCCCTGCTGTTTTGGTTGACACAGCTGGTATTGATGATACCGGCGAACTTGGGCTGAAAAGAGTACAAAAAACCTTATCTGTTCTCAAAATAATTGATATGGCTGTTCTGATAATTGCAGACAATCATTTTTCTAATTTTGAAGAGAACCTTATCAAAGATTTTAAGTCACAGGATGTACCTTTTGTAATAATTAATAATAAATCCGATATTTCACCTCTTACTGCGACTGTCAGACAGAAGATACAAAGCGGTTATGGCGTTACACCTATTGACTTTTGTTCAATCAATCCGGTAAATATTGAACAGGTAATTTCTGCGATGAGATACACAATGCCTGCAACAGCTTATACTTCGAAGAGCCTTATAGGCGATATAATCACATATGGCGATCTTGTTTTGCTTATTACGCCTATAGATATTGAAGCCCCGGAAGGAAGAATGATACTTCCCCAGGTGCAGGCAATCAGGGATATTCTTGATAATGATTGTATTGCTGTGGTTTGTAAAGAGAAAGAGGTTGATTCTCTTATGAAGGTTTTAAATCCCAGGCCAAAGCTTGCAATTACAGACAGCCAGGTGTTTTTAAAAGCTGATGCCTCAATCCCCAAGGATATTCCACTTACAAGTTTTAGTATTATGCTTGCGAGGCATAAAGGTGATTTTGAAAATTATTTAAAAGGAACTCCTAAGATTTCTGAACTGAAAGATGGTGATCGTGTATTATTATTGGAGTCGTGCACTCATCATGTTTCTTGTGATGATATTGGAAGAGTGAAGATTCCCCGGTGGTTATCAGCTTTTACCGGGAAACAATTGGAATTTGATGTGGTATCCGGCCTAAGTGATATAAAAAGGGATATAAAGGATTATTCCCTGGTCATTCAATGTGGTGGCTGTGTAATTACCCGCAAGCAAGTTGTTGGAAGGTTAAAAGCCGCCGTTGATGCCGGTGTCCCGGTTACAAATTATGGAATGGCAATAGCATGGATACATGGCATTTATAAAAGAGCAGTAGCTCCTTTTGCAAAACTGGATGAAAACAGCCGGGATTATTTGTAAAAATATTTTTGTAAATATTGAACCATTTTATTGCTGTTTGAGTTAAGCATTTATAAAGTTTTTATTCTTGTTGTTGAAGAAAATTATTTTGATGAATAAGAAGATAGAGGATATTTTATTGCAGGATGAGTTTTCCAAAAAAGATTTGGTTACTTTGCTTAGCGCAAACGAAGAAGAGAGTAAACTGATTTTTGAGAGAGCTGCTGAAGTTAAGAAAAGCTATGTTGGAAATAAAGTCTATTATCGTGGCTTAATTGAGTTTTCTAATATTTGCGGTAAAAATTGTTATTATTGCGGCATTAGGAGCGGCAACAAGAGTATTTCTCGTTATGAAGTTACCGAAGAAGAGTTGCTTAATGCCTGTAAATAT
Organism: Bacteroidales bacterium; assembly: GCA_046484145.1. Classification (GTDB taxonomy): domain Bacteria; phylum Bacteroidota; class Bacteroidia; order Bacteroidales; family UBA7960; genus PWND01. Next base: position 8,179 of record JAWOBS010000103.1, on the reverse strand, counting down.
GCTTATGAGAATAAATTTGGCAGTATAGTTATCCAGGCAGGGGAGAGAAGCGATAAGAAATTTGTTGACAAAATTGAAAGCCTGCTGCACAAGATAAAATCCTTGAGTAAGGGAGAATTGGGAATTACACTTTCTCTCGGGGAAGAGTCGGAAGAAACGTATCGCAGATGGTTTGATGCAGGTGCCCACAGATATTTGTTGAGGATTGAAGTTTCTAATCCGGATCTCTATTATAAATATCATCCGCAAAATAAAAAGCATTCTTATAATGACAGGCTTGCATGTTTGAAATTATTAAGAAAAGTAGGCTACCAGGTTGGAACGGGTGTAATGATAGGCTTGCCATTCCAAACTTTTGAAGATCTCGCTGATGACCTGATGTTTTTTAAGGATAATGACATTGATATGATCGGCATGGGGCCTTATATTGAACACGAGAATACTCCCATGTATGAGCATAAAGAAAAGTTAATGACAAAGATTGACAGGTTTTATCTTAGCTTAAAGATGGTTGCTGTTTTGCGTATTTTGATGAAAGATGTAAATATCGCAGCAACAACTGCTATGCAGTCGATTGATCCTATGGGCAGGGAAAAGGCTTTAAAAGTTGGCGCAAATATTATTATGCCAAATTTAACACCTCTAAAATATCGCGATGATTATTTGCTTTATGAAGATAAGCCTTGCACAGATGAGGATGCCGAGGAATGCAAACGTTGCCTTGAAGCCAGAATACATATAGCCGGTGGAGAGATTGGATATGGAGAGTGGGGAGATTCCAAACACTTTATAAAGCGAAAAAAATAATATTTAATAATCATCCGCCTGCCTTTTTTGCTTTATAGCCTTGTTTTAATAGGTGTTCCATTGCCTTATCACGCTTGTCTCCCTGCAATATTATTTCACCGTCTTTAACAGAACCTCCAACACCACATTTTACTTTCAATTCTTTTCCAAGGTTCTCAAGATCTTCGGTAGTACCAATGAAACCGGTAACTAATGTGGCAGTTTTGCCTTTTCTGCCTTTTCTGCTGATTATAACTTTTAAATTTTGCTGTCCGGGAGCTAATGTTTCCTCTTCTTCTTCCGGAAGTTCATAATCTGCCGCCGGATCAGTAGAATAAACAATATTGTGTAAAGTGTCTGATTTTTTCTTCTTCATAAGTATTTTGTTGTGCGACTTTCAAAGATAAGTTTTTTCTTGCAAAATTAATGAGTAATAAGCAAAACAAACAATAGAACAATTCTAAAAATCTTAACTTTGCACATTAAAAAAAAAATAATATATGAGTTTTGTTTATCCCTGGTTTTTGTTTGCTTTGTTTGCTGTATCAATACCTGTTTTGATTCACCTGTTTCACTTTCGCAGGTATAAAAAGATATTTTTTTCCAGCACCAATTTTCTTGTAAGGGTTTCGGAAGAAACTGAAAAGCAATCAAAATTAAAGCACCTACTAGTATTAATTTCCAGGATACTTATAATAACATGCTTAGTATTTGTTTTTGCAAGACCCTATATCCCTGTGGAAGATTCCCTGGTTAGCAGGGAAGGAAATTCTGTTTGCATTTATGTAGATAACTCATTTAGTATGGAAGCTGAGTCAGTTAGTGGCGATATGCTTGCCCTTGCCAAAGAAAAGACCAGGGAGCTGATTAATGAATATGCTTATACTGATGAATTTTTATTATTGACAAATGACTTTGAAGGGCGTCATCAAAGGTTTGTCAGTTATGATGAATTTTTGTCATTATTAGATGAGGTAGAAATAAGCCCGCTTGTAAGATCATTGTCAGAAGTAGCATTAAGGCAGGATGAGTTATTGGCATCAGCAGCGTTTTCTAATAAAACTTCATTTATTATAAGTGATTTTCAAAGAAACTTTTGTGATTTCGAAGATGTTGAATATAGTGATAATAAAAAGTTGATGTTTATTCCTTTGCAATCCTACGATGTTGAAAATCTTTATATCGATTCTGTTTGGATTGAAAATCCTGTTAAGTTGTTTAATCAGCAGGTTGATTTGAAAGTCAGGATAAACAATACAGCAGAAAATTCATTTGAGAATCAGCCTTTAAGGCTTGTTATCAGTGATGCTCAAAGGGGTGTTGCTAATTTCGATATTAGCCCCGGTTCTAATGAGATTATTACTCTGCCTTTTACTGTTAATAATCCTGAAAATATTTCCGGTTTTGTTGAAATAACAGATTATCCCATAACATTCGATAATACTTTATATTTTAGTTTTAATGTTACTTCGGATATAAATATTCTGAGTGTTAATGGAAATGGGCCTAACAGGTTTATTAATGCCCTGTTTAAGAATGATTCGCTGTTTAATCTCAGGCAAATGCAGTCTACTGCTGTAGATTATTCTGCATTTGCTGAGCAGAGTTTAATAATATTGAATGATGTAAGTACTGTTTCCCATGGCTTAGCGGTTGAGCTTACAAAATACCTTGAAAACTCCGGCAATTTGCTGGTTTTCCCATCTGATGAAATAGATATCCAATCATATACCGATTTCCTGAAGCCACTAAATTCAAATTATTATCAGTCTCTTGATACTACTTCAAATAAAGTTACATCTTTGAATGAGCAACATTTTATTTTTCAGGATGTGTTTAATGAAATACCTGATAATTTAGACCTACCCATAACTGATAAGCATTATAAGATTACCAAATTTACTGATATTAACAGTGATGATATTTTAACTCTTCAAACAGGACATTCATTTTTATCTTCTTTTTCATATAAAGAAGGTAATGTTTTTCTTTGTGCAGTTGGCCTGAATGATGATTTCAGTAACTTTCAAAGGCATTCAATATTTGTTCCTGCAGTTTATAATATTGCTTTAAAAAGTACTGAATTACAAGCATTATATCATATAATTGGCGATGATTCCCCTGTTGTTTTAAGAGATTTGTCATCAACAGCCGAAGAAGTTTTCAGAATTGAGAAAGAGAATTTTGAAGTTATCCCACAATATCGTAAAGTTAATAATGCAATACATTTGCACACTCTCGGCCAAATTTCAGAGGCAGGCAATTATTCTCTGAGCCTTGATGACAAAATGATTGACGTATTATCGTTTAATTATGACAGGGAAGAATCTGAAACTTTTTTCATGAAGCATGAAGAAATAAAGAAAAGCCTGGACGATAATCAGTTAGATAATGTTTCTGTCGTTAGCCCTGATGAAGTTTCTGTTGGCAGGTCATTAGAGAAATTGCAAGCAGGAAAACAGTTATGGCAGCTCTTCTTATTGTTAGCACTGTTGTTTTTACTTATTGAAGTGTTGCTTTTGCGTTTTATGAAGTAATTTTTTTTTGCAAGGCTTGTATTGTTCATAAATGCTAATAACTATTAGTATTAAAGGGTATAAAGAATATTATTATTTTTTAAATTTGCAGTTCGTTTTTTAATAATATTATTAATTGAAAAATATTTGTTTACTCATTTCTTGCTTTTTTTTAAAAGCATGCATTGAGTGATTTATCATGTTTATATAGTGTTGGAAATATTTTCCTAAGTAATTATTGGGAGTATAAAAATTTATGAGTGACGATAATAAAAATAATAAAAATTCAGAAGATTTACCGGAAGGTTTAGATTCAAATAAAGAAGACATCAATCGTTCAGAGCGTGGCCAGACAACTAAATTGTCGGGTATGTACGAGGATTGGTTTTTAGATTATGCTTCGTACGTGATTTTGGAAAGGGCAGTTCCTGAGATGCGTGATGGTTTGAAACCCGTTCACAGAAGGATACTGCACGCAATGAAAGAACTTGATGATGGAAGGTATAATAAGGTAGCAAATATTATTGGCCACACTATGAAGTACCATCCTCATGGTGATGCTTCAATTGGTGATGCACTTGTTCAACTTGGACAAAAGGATTTATTGATAGATACCCAGGGTAACTGGGGCAATACATTCACAGGTGATAGCTCTGCCGCCCCGAGGTATATTGAAGCCAGGCTTTCAAAGTTTGCCCTTGATGTTGTTTTTAATCCGAAAACAACAGTATGGAAGAGTTCTTATGATGGAAGAAATAAAGAACCTCTTACATTGCCTGTTAAGTTTCCACTGCTGCTGGCTCAAGGTGTTGAAGGAATAGCCGTCGGACTGGCGTCAAAAATTCTGCCTCATAACTTCAATGAGTTGATAGATGCTTCAATAGAAATTTTAAAAGGTGAAAATCCTGATATTGTTCCTGATTTCCCAACAGGTGGCCTTGCTGATTTTTCTAAGTATAATGGTGGGCTGAGAGGTGGAAGAGTCAGGGTTAGAGCCAAGATTTCAATTTTAGATAAGAAAACATTAGTTATCTCTGATTTGCCTTTTGGTTGTACAACAGGATCATTAATCGACAGTATTATTAATGCTAATGACAAGGGAAAAATAAAAATCAAGAAAATCGAAGATAATACCAGCAGCAAAGTTGAAATATTAGTTCATTTGGTTGCAGGCATTTCCACTGATCAAGCTGTTGATGCTCTTTATGCATTCACCGATTGTGAAGTTAGTATAGCTACAAATAGTTGTGTTATTGAGGGTGATCGGCCACGTTTTGTAGATGTTAATGAATTGTTGAAAATTTCCACAAATCATACACTTGACCTGTTACAGCAAGAGCTGGAAATTGAGAAATCAGAATTATTGGAAGAATTGTTATTTGGGAGCCTTGAAAAAATCTTTATTGAAAATAGAATTTACAGAAAAATAGAGAATTGTGAAACTTGGGAAGCAGTTATTGATACTATTGATAAAGGCCTGGAACCTTTTAAAGATCAGTTTTACAGGGAGATTAACCGCGATGATATACTGAGGCTTACAGAGATAAAAATCAAAAGAATTTCGAAGTATGATAGTTTTAAAGCCGATGAGCTTGTAAAAAAATTGGAAGAGAAGCTTAAAAAAGTTGAGTATAATCTTAAAAACCTTGTCGAATTTGCTATTGATTATTTCAATCGTATAAAAGAAAAATACGGAAAAGGAAGAGAAAGAAAAACTGAGATTCGCTCTTTTGATACTATTGAAGCTCAAAGAGTTGCTGTTTCAAATGTGAAGCTTTATGTAAATCGTGAAGAAGGTTTTGCAGGAACAGCATTGAAAAAAGATGAATTTGTTTGTGATTGCTCTGACCTTGATGACATCATAGTTTTTAGAGATGATGGGACTTTTATTGTTACTAAGGTTGATGAAAAATCTTTTGTAGGCAAAAATGTCATTCATATAGATGTCTTTGAACGCAATGACGACAGGACAATTTATAATATGATTTATAGCGATGGCCCCAGGGGTAAAGCTTATATGAAAAGGTTTGCCGTCAAAGGGGTTACACGAGATAAAGAATACGACCTTACTAAGGGTACTAAAGGGTCAAAAGTAGAATATTTCACAGCCAATAAAAACGGGCAGGCTGAAGTTGTTACTGTTTATCTTAGGCATAAGCCAAAGCTTAAAAAGCCTGTTTTTGATGTCGATTTCAGGGAATTAGCTATTAAAGGAAGAGGTGCTTCGGGTAATCTAGTTACTAAACATCAAATCAGAAAAGTTGTGCTCAAAGATGAAGGTATTTCAACATTAAGTGCTTTAAATGTATGGTTTGATGAGAATATGCTTAAGTTGAATACAGACAAAAGAGGTAAATATCTTGGTGCATTGAAAGGTGATGATAAAATACTGGCAGTATTTCCATCAGGTAATTACAGGTTGATGAGTTTTGATGTCTCAAATCATTTTGAAGAACCTCCGTTGGTTATAGAACGCTTTGTGCCCGGCAAAGCATTGTCTGCAGTTTACTTTGATGCAGAATCAAATCAGTGCTATATTAAGCGTTTTGAAGTTGAAGAGACAGATAAAATTATAAACTTTATCGGTGACAATAAAGACAGTAAATTATTAGGTGTTACTTCCGCAAAATCACCAGTTGTGAAATTGAATCTTATTCCAAAAGGGAAACAAAAAAAGTCTGAGGAGGTTATACCTATATTAGATTTTATTGGTGTAAAGAGTTATAAAGCAAAAGGGAAAAAAGCTTCAGGCTACGAAGTAGAATCAATCGAATGGCTTGAGCCCCTGGAAAAAGAAGAAGAAATCAAACCACCGCAAGCAGATGATTTTGTAGAAGATAAAAATACAAAGGATACTCCTGAGGCTAATGATGATGATCATAATGCAGAAGTAAAACAGTTCAGGCTTGACCTGGATGTCGAATAGCTTTTCTGTATTTGTTCAGGTTTAGTTTTTTTTTCGCAATTTATAAACAATTTGTATATCTGTTTGGTTTTATATTAGGAAACAAAAATTATTTTAAAAATGAGAGATAAAAAGGTCCCGGATACACAAGTACTAGATGTAACAAATGATGTAAAATGGATAGGAATACTGGATTATGATATAGTAACTTTTGATGTGGTGATGACCACAGAATACGGCACAACATATAACTCCTATTTTATTAATGCCGAGAAAAAAACTATAGTTGAAACCAGTAAAGAAAAGTTTTGGGACACTTATCTTGAAAAAATTAAAAAAGTATGTGACCCCTCGGAAATAGAATACATCATATTGAATCATACTGAACCTGACCATAGCGGCAATTTGAAAAATTTACTTAAGATTGCGCCAAAGGCAAAAGTTGTAGGCAGTAGGTTGGCTATAAGTTATATGCAGGATTTTCTCGGAAGTTCCTTTGATCATATAATTGCAAAAGATGGTGATATCCTTGATCTGGGAAATAAGAAGCTTAGATTCATCTCAGCACCAAATTTGCACTGGCCTGACAGCATGTACACATATCTTGAAGAAGATAAGCTTTTATTTACTTGCGACTCATTTGGTAGTCATTATTGTGACCACAAAATGTATGATGACAAGGTGGGTGATTTTTCCGATGCTTTTAAATACTATTTTGATGTTATCTTAAAACCTTTTAGCAAGTTTATGCTTAAGGCAATTGATAAGATAAAGCCTCTTGAAATTAATGGTATTTGTACCGGGCATGGGCCTTTGTTATTAAATGACTGGAAGAAATGGGTTGACTTGTCTGAGAAATATGCAAAGGAAGCTGTTAGTAAACCACAAGCAAACAGAGTGTTTATTCCTTATGTGTCAGCATATAACAATACAGGAATATTAGCCGAAAAGATTGCTGAAGGTATTAAAGCTTCTGGTGATTTTGAAGTTGAAGTAGCTGATATTGAAACTATGCCTTTAGGTGATATTGACGAAAGAATTGCAAAAAGTAATGCTATCATTGTGGGCTGTCCTACAATAAACCAGAATATTTTGTTGCCTATTTACAGATTGTTTGCACTAATGACGCCTTTACGTGATAAGGATAAAATTGCCGGAGCTTTTGGTTCATACGGATGGAGTGGGGAAGGCATGAGGAACATTAGAACAAACCTCGAAAACCTAAAATTAAAGTTTGTAGGTGAAGGTGTGTTTATTAAGTTTTCACCGCATGAGAAAGAATATAAGCAATGTATTGATTATGGTAAGAAAATAGCAGAGGCTTTAAAGCATGATTAGTGTCATATTTGAGGCATTTTTCTTTTAAACTGCAATTCTGATTTAGTAATTATATGCAGCTTTTTTTTATATTTGTAATTGATTTTTAAATATTTACACAATAACAAATAATGATAGTTGTTTTTATATATAAAGAAAATTGATGAAATATTTAAGATTAGTATTTTTACTTGCAATTGTTATAGGCCTTTCTTCTTGTATGAAAGATATCAGGTATGCACGCAAATATGTGATTGAGAAGCCTTTCAAACCTTTGATCATTCTGCCTCCAGATAATGTTACCAAAACTTATTATTCTCAAAATCCGGACATATATGATTCTGTTCCACCTTCTCCTGAAGATATATCTAAGAGCGAGTATGTAAAATCTGTTGACGAAGAACAGCATATTGAACGATTTATTAATTCTTTATCTAAGCATTTAACGAGGTACGGCTATACCGTTTTCGGGCCTGAAAGCATCTCTGATTTTTTAAACAGTGATGATAATGTTTTTGTGTTTTCAATTGCGCAAATTGAATTAATGGAGATACAGAATTGAAAATAAAATTCTGAAAATTGAGTTCAGGGGAGACCTCCGTCAGGTTTTTATATCTGAAAACAGTGACGGGCATTTCATGATCACATTCGGCGG
>JAWOBS010000027.1:0-2821 GCA_046484145.1 Bacteroidales bacterium | reverse complement strand
TTTATTTTTAGGTAAGGGTTGTAAGGCTAATTGCTCAGACTGAAAGTCTGTGTCCTTCCGGCAAGCATGTGTGACAGTGGACACATTCCGCTGTAATCTTATATCCATCATAAATTACAGATGGAGTAAAAAAGATGATAACTTTAGAAACTACGAAAAAAGCATTTGATGCGTGGCGAACAACCAAACCTCATACTAGTTCCCCGGTACCATTAAAACTTTGGGAAATGGTTGACTTGTTACTGTCGACGCATAAGATGTCCAAGGTTTGCAAGACATTAGGAATAAGATATCAGCAAATACGATTACATTGTAAGGCAGTTTCATTGACTAAAAATCAGTTTTTACAGCCAAAAGCCATGAATGAATTTATTGAGGCAAAACCACCGGCATTAAGTGTGGGCATGGCAGAGCTTACTCTCAAGGGGGAGTTTAAATCTCTTCACCTTTGCCTGCCAGCTTCTGCACTTTGTGAAGTTTTGCCAATACTTGGATCATTATTGTGATAGCTATAACTCCACAACAACGATTAGTATTAAGGATTGAGCCAATTGATTTTCGCAAAGGGATTGATGCATTAATTGGTCTTTGCCGGCAATGGACTGGTGATCCTTATGACGGCACCGTGTTTGCTTTCCGCAATCGGCGCGGAACTTCAGTTAAGCTGCTGGCATATGATGGCACAGGATTTTGGTTAGGGCTAAAACGATTTTCCCAAGGTAAGCTAAAATATTGGCCTAGTTCAGCTCAAGAATCTGTTTGCGCAACTACTATGGCTGTTATCCTGAATCAAGGGATCCCTGCGGTAATGTCGCCTTCTTGGCGTCGACTTCCTGGATCTGCTTGATTGTATCTTTATAAATCCAAGGCAGCCAATCTTGTGGTTTTTCTATAACAGCGGCTTCATTTTCTAAGAGCGCCGCCATATAGCTACAGGGATTAATATTGTTTTGAGCGGCGCTATAAAGCGCTGATTGCACATAACTTGCAAAGCGCGCTCCCTCCAATGTCTTGTAAAAGAGTGATGATTTGCGGGTTTGAATTACCAATTTTAATGCTCTTTCGGTGATATTATTATCGATTGGCGCATGAGCATATCTTAAAAACTGTGATAATTCAGTCCATCTTTTTAAGACATATTCTATAGCTTTACCTGCTATGCTATTTGGTTCAAATTCAGATTGCCTGGTTTCTAAAAATTCTTTGAGTTCATTCATGTAGGGCTTGCTATGTTTTTGGTGATATTTTAAGCGTTCTTCTGCTGACAACTGTTTGGCCCATGATTCATTGTCATAGACTTTACCTATCAGTCTTATCACCCCATCTGCTAAATCATCATAACCATTGGGCAGTTCATAAAATTGCCGTCTGGCATGTACTAGACAGTAACATAAAATATATAAGTCATCGGCAATTTCCTGAGGGACGTTTGCTGTTAATGCATCACACATTAAGATTGGCGGATCTTTATCTTTGTCTCGATATGTCTTTAGCATATCAATTATAATTTGCCCTGCTGTGCGATTATCGCTCATAAAAACATAAGTTCTGTGGTCTTCATAAGCGGCTACTATTCCAGTAGTAAAGCAGTTGTGTTTTTTCTTCTCTCCTTTTTCTGCTCGCTTCTTTGCTTGAATTTCGCTTAATATCTTTACTGACGTATCATCGTAACTAATGCCTATTCCGTTAGCAGCATCAATTAATAATGTTTCATATAACGCCTTTAGCATTGGTTTATGTTCATACATCAAATCCCACTGTGTAGAGCTAGGCAGTGGAATCCCTAGATAATTTTGCAATCGATCCTGACGGTAAAATGGTACCGAGACGAAATATTTGTTGATCATCAGCATGGCAACAAAATTTTCATCATATTTCTTATTACTAACACCTTCAGGCAGAGAGGCTTGATAGATATTCTGGCATAATGCGCAGCGCAATTTTTGTAAGTTATATCTGGTAGCAGTTGCCAGCGGACTTCCTACAACCTGGATAAAAACACCAGGTTCACTCATTTCATATAGTTTGCCATCACAATATTCATCCGGACAATCATCTCCTGGCTTTAATTCTTGATGGAGAACATTAACAACTTGAGCACCTTCATAAGCATCTGCATCGTTGCGCCCATGACCTTTGATCTTTTGCTTTTTCGCTTCAGGTTTATTTCGTCTGGGGTTCCGATTGGCTGCCTCGGTCTTAATATCAAAAATCTTACGCAGCTTAGCTATCGTCAGCAATCCTTTTTCAATTTGGTCAAAAAGCCATTCGTTTCCATGTATCACTGTTTTAAACAATTCAGTAACCTTATCGCTAACTTGTGCAGCTTTTAGTTCTCTTAAAACCTCGGCAACCTGTTCCGGCGATAACTTTAGAACTTTCGGCTGCTTTTTATGCTTTTTCTTTTGCTTTGACATCTTTATAGCTCAATAATTAAAAGCTTATTATACACCATGTTTTTGAGAGCTCTTTTTTCTTCCTGAGAGCCCATACAGTGCAGTATTATTTTTTTCGCCGCTGTTTTTGCAAAAATAGCAATTTAAGCTAAGCAACGGCAAATATGGATAACTAAACCGCAGATTTTATTACTAGCATAAAAAACATCGGTTTTACGCAAAAAACCCTGTCAAGCTTTTTTGTAAAAAATTTTGAAAGTTTTAGACTTTTTTTCACTTTACACAAGCTTGCCGGAAGGACACGAAAATCTGCACGCCCAACACCACGCCAAATTGAAATTTATCAAGCCTTAAATTTAAATTCCGTACCGGGTATTACAGAAAAAATTATCCTGTAGATGACCTTGGGGAAATGTAATAATTAT
>JAWOBS010000255.1:0-12525 GCA_046484145.1 Bacteroidales bacterium | reverse complement strand
ATAATTATTTTATTATAATCTATTCTTTCTATCGATTTAGCTGCGCTAATAACATCATGAACATCGTTTTCTACTTTTTCTTTAAGAGTAAAACAACTATGGTCCAGAGTCCCTGAATTTAAGTATGTCCTTTTATCATATCTTATTACGGCAATTCCATTACTGGACAACCCCCAGGCTATATCCCTGAAGATTTTATTAGGCCCAATCGTTTGATCCATATCATTTGGCCCGGAGCCATGAACAAGAATTACTAAAGGAAAGTCATCTCCCTCTTTCGGTATAGTTAATTTAGCGGGTAGCTTTATATCTCCGGCTTCAATTTCCATGTCTATTTCTTCAAATAGATTTGAATTTGAATATTCTGGTGGAGGAGCCATTTCTTCCGGAGGAGCAGGCTGGTAAAAATATCCCGTTATTTCACCATCATAATTGAAGGTAATTTTTAATGCCAGTGGTTTATTCTCGAATTTTAAAATTTGAGTGATTAAATACCATTCTTCTGTTTTATTGTATGTATATTCACCAAGGCCGGTGTAAGCACCGAGTTCCTTTTGTAAACTTTCCCATATTTCCTGTAATTGTTCTGCGTTCACTTTTTCGCGGAATTCATCAGATCCCAATTTAATAATCTGATTAAAATCTCCTTTTTCCTGAAGCTCGATTATGTAGTGAGTTTTTCTCTGGAAATCCATTTCCTGGCTATAAGCAGAAAAGGAAGAGATTGCCAATATAAATGATAATATGATGAGATTTCTTTTTATTCCTAGTATTTGTTTCATGTGTTTTATCTTGAATTAAAGAGTGTAATAACTTGTATTTGCGGTGATAAAGTGCTAAAATTAATTAATTGTTTTCATATTTTGTGTTAATTGAATAATTTTTTTGCATATATTTATACATCCTTTGTTGTTTATTATGATTAATTATGAAAATTACAAGATAAGCCATTAATAACTAATAAAAGCAAACATTATGAAACAAGGTGAAGAAAAAAAATTACTAAGGATTTTTATCCGTGAAGACAGCATATATGATGATAAACCATTATTTGTTGTTATAATTCAAAAGGCAAAAGATTTAAAACTTGCCGGCGCAACTGTCTTAAGAGGAATTATGGGATATACTGCAAATAGAATTTCCGGTTCAGATGACCCAATCCATCTTTCAGAAGAGTTGCATGTTGTTGTTGAGATTGTTGATAGTGAAGCAAACCTGGAGAAAATAATGCCATTTCTTGATGTAGTAATAACTGAAGGGCTTATTACAATAGAGACTGTAAAAATCGTGAGAAGCATGGGAATGTAAAGAAATGTATTTTTAATAAAAAGAGGCTGTATCAAATTTCATATTTTTCATATTGATACAGCCTCTTTTTATTTTTTGTGGAGCTGGAGGGACTTGAACCCTCGTCCAAACAAGTAGCAAAAATACTTTCTACATGCTTAGCTTTTTCATAAGTTTCGGTGGGGACAGAGAAAAAGCAAGCTGTCATCCACCAAAGCTTCTTTGTTTTTCGAACAGGCATCGAAGCATTACCTGCCTTATCCCAAATTTTTTCGATGCTTCCACTGGGACGCCTTTGGGAATAGCTTCCCGGGAAACAGCTCAAGCTTAATATCTAATACTAAGCTGCAAGAGCGTAATTGTAATCGTTGCCGTTTATAGGCTTGAGAATTAAGATTTACGAGCTAAATTCACAATGCTCGGCATGCTTATACATCCACTAATCTTGCTGTCTAATCCAAATCAGCCCCGATTAGGAATGTGCAAAGGTACAAAAAGTTAAAGAACTTTCAAAGTGATAATTAGTCAAAAATAAATTTGTTTTGTAATTTCTATGCAAAATAACTAAACACTTTAATATATTTTTTTAATTTCGACATTTTAAATAATACATTATCATTTTCTACACTATAGTGTATCAAAATGTATTCCAATGAGTGCTTTTAATTGTTTTTATTACATAAATTTTAATATGATGAATATTATGAAAAAAATTATTTTGTCTGCAATTATGTTTGCCTTTGCTATTAGCTCATTTGCGAAAGAAGAGGAAAAACTGTTTAAGATTGATGTTTATGGTTTTGTTAATTATGAGATGATGTTTGACACAAGACAAGTTGTCAGTGCCAGGGATGGACATGTGCTGTTATATCCTGCAAATGAAAAGTTTGATGATGATGGCAATGATATTAATGCTACTCCAAGTTTTAATTTTTTGGTTTTGTCATCTCGTTTGGGTGGTAAAATTAGTGGCCCTAAAGCTTTTGGCGCTAAAACCATGGCGCATATTGAAGGCGATTTAATGGGCACTGGAGGCAGTATGAAATCACATGCAAGGTTAAGACATGCATATGTTAGTTTTATTTGGGAACGCTCTGAGCTTCTTGCCGGACAAACCTGGCATCCTATGTTTGTAGCTGCCTGCTTCCCTCATACAGTTACTTTTGCCGGTGGTGTACCGTATCACGCTCTTAACAGGTCTCCACAGTTAAAATATGCTTATAATCTAAATGCATTTAAGATTTCTGCAGCTCTTATGTCTCATAATGATTTTGCATCATTAGGCCCGTCAGGCGCAAGTTCTGAATATATTAGAAACAGCATGTTCCCGGAAATTGCAATGCAGGCTTTGTATAATACTGATAAATTTTTGATGGGCTTTACCGGGGGCTACCAGGTTATAATGCCGCAGAAAGAAACCCCGGAAGGTTATTCTACCGATGAGAAAATGAAAAGCATGTACGCCAGCTTTTTTACCAAAATAGTTTTTCCATCATTAACTTTTAAAACCCAGACAAGCTATGGTGAGAATAATGGCCACCTGGTTATGCTTGGCGGCTACGGTCAAGCTGATATTATTGACACTGACAGGGAAATTTATTCTTATGAAGGAATTCATGCTTTGTCTTCCTGGGTAGATTTTGAAACCAATGGAGATAAGTTTAAAGCAGGCTTATTAGCAGGATATGCTCAAAACCTTGGTTCCAAAAAAGAAATTATTACAGCATATGCCAGGGGGTCTGATATTGCTCATATGTACAGGATTGCACCACGAGTTGTTTATAGCTCCGGAAAAGTAAAACTAGGCCTTGAGTTTCATTATGATGTTGCCGCTTATGGTATCCCGGATGCTAAATTTAACTTCAACTCAACAAAGGATATCGCAAATATGAGAACAGTATTGTCTATTAAATATGTTTTTTAATTTAATATTCAGTCACATATTGCCGCTTTTCTAATCATCATAAATTTTCCTTATTTTTGCTCTGAATTTTAAAATAAGGAAAATGAAGCGATTATTCTTTTTGGTGATTTTAATTTTTAGTTTTAGTATCTTTCTTTTTTGCAACAGCTATCCACAGGAAAAGGCTGAAGGCAGCCATGAGGAGACGGTTGATAGTTTTGCACGCATAAGCATGATATTTATTGGCGATATAATGGGGCACGACAGACAAATTGATGCTGCATGGTCTGAGGAAACTAAAACTTATGATTATAGACACTGTTTCCAATATGTTAAACCTATATTTACTGATTTTGATCTTGTTGTTGGAAATTTAGAAGTTACTCTTCCCGGAAAAACTCCTTATGCAGGTTATCCCCAGTTTAAAAGTCCTGATGCACTCGCATATGCCCTGAAAGATGCAGGTTTTAATGTTATGCTTACTGCTAATAATCACTCAAATGACGGATATGGAGATGCATTAGTGCATACTATTGATACCTTGAGAGGATTGGGCTTTTACCAGACAGGAACTTTCAAAAACCAAGAGGAAAGAGACTCCCTCTATCCGTTGATTGTAGAACAGAATAATTTTAAAATTGCATTTTTGAATTATACTTATGGTACAAATGGCATAGCTGACGAACCACCTACAATAGTTAACATGATCAACAGAGAGCTTATGCAGGAAGATATTGAAAAAGCAAAAGAACTTGAACCTGACCTGATTATAGCTTTAATGCACTGGGGTGATGAGTATAAGCTGATAGAGAATGATTATCAAAGAAATAATGCCAAATTCCTTGCTGAAAATGGCGTAGATTTAATAATAGGATCACATCCTCATGTTTTACAGCCTGTTAAGTATATTTCTGCCGGAGAAAATGACTCAACTCTGACAGTTTTTTCTTTGGGAAACTATATTTCAAATCAAAGAAGGATTAATACTGACGGCGGAATGATGTTTGAAATTTCATACAGGAAGAATATTTTCACCAATGAGCTGCATAAGGATGATTTTTATCATCACCTGGTTTGGAGGTACAGAGCTCCTGTAACTGAGGAGCATCCTAAAGGCCGCTTCTTTGTTGTTCCAATTGACCGGTATGAGAAAGGCTTGTTGGACAGTATTGACATGTCTGATTCCGAAGAGAAAGCAATGCGTGCCTTTGCTGAAAGAATGCGTAATCATATGGATAAGAATTCAATAAGTTTAGAAAGAAACAGGGAAAGAGAAATTTATGATGAAGAGATTATCCCTGCTGATACTATTGATTTGGATAACACAACATCCACAACTTATCATGTTCAATTATTGGCCTCGTCACAATCAACAGATGAGTTTGAAGCTTTCATTATTAAAATAATTGAGAAAGAAGAGGACGGAATGTTTAAGTATTTATCTGAGGGCCACCTGACAAGGGACAAGGCCGAAGCTTTACTTGAGCAAGTCAGAAATAATGGTTATAAGGATGCATTTATAGTTAAGTATAAAAACAATAAAAGAGTTATTGAGGAATAACTCTTTTATTGTCAAAAAATACCAACTGGCAATAATAATAAATAGAATACTACTCTATTAATCCTTCTCTTCTTAGATATGGTTCAATTTCCGGTTCCTGGCCTCTGAATCTCTTATAAAGTTTCATTGGATGTTCACTTCCGCCTTTTGAAAGAACATGTTCCCTGAATAATGAAGCAGTTTCTTTATCGAATATTCCATTTTCTTTAAAAGCTTCAAAAGCATCAGCATCAAGAATTTCAGCCCATTTATACCCATAATATCCTGCAGCATACCCGCCTGCAAAAATGTGTGTAAATGCCGAACTCATCATTGTACCTTCAATTTTAGGAAAAATATATGTAGGAGCCATCGCTTTCGCTTCAAACTTTTCAGGGTGCATATTAACAGGCTCCGTTACGCTATGCCATGCCATGTCAGTCAAACCAAAGCTTAATTGTCTCAATATCGTGAATGCTGAATGGAAATTTTTACTGTCAATTACTTTCTGAACTAAATCTTCCGGTATCTTTTCTCCTGTTTCATAATGCACAGCAACATTATCCAGAAACTCTTTTTCATAAGCCCAGTTTTCCATTACTTGTGAAGGCAATTCAACAAAGTCTCTATATACACTGGTTCCACTAAGATCACTATAAGTTACATCAGACAACATCCCATGTAATGCATGTCCGAATTCATGGAGGAAGGTAGTAAACTCATCGTAAGTAAGCAGTGATGGACGATTCTCAGTTGGCTTGGAAAAGTTACATACTACAGAGATGTGCGGAATAATATTTGATTCATTAATCCGGTGCTGTTTTCTGTAACTTGTCATCCATGCTCCGGAGCTTTTACCTGCTCGCGGAAAGAAATCCAAGTATAAAATGGATAGCAAAGTTTGATCATTATCGTAAACTTCATAAACATCAACATCTGAATGATAAACATCAATTTCTTTGTTTGGCTTGAAGCTTAAACCCCACAAACGGCCACAAAGATCAAAAATTCCTGTTTTTACATTTTCGAGCTGAAGGTATGGCCTTACTTCCTCTTCATTATAATTAAAACGCTTATTTTTCATTTTCTCTGCGTAGTAATACCAATCCCAATAATGAACCTGATCCTTTAGCCCCATTTCTGAAGCTAAAGCCTGAACTTCATTAAAATCTTGAATAGCCTTTGGCCTTGCACTTGTAGCAACCTCTGTGAGAAATGAATTTACTTTTTCAGAGTTTTCTGCCATTCTTTCAACAAGAACAAAGTCTGCATGAGAATCATAACCCAAGATATTTGCCTTTTCTAACCTTAAATTTACAATTTGTAAAATCAGGTCGGTATTGTCATATTCATTTCCATTGTATGCTCTTTTGTTATATGCCTTGTAAAGTTTTTCCCTGAGGCTTCTATTATCGGCATAATGCAAAAAAGGCCAGGCACTGGGAATTTGAAGTGTGAAAACCCAACCATCCATATCTCTGCTTTTAGCTTCTTCAGCTGCTGCTTCAATTATAGTTTCAGGCAAACCTGATAAGTCTTCCTGCTCTGTAATGTGCATATGCCATGAGTTGGTTTCTGCCAAAACATTATCATTAAATTTTAAAGATAATTCAGATAACTCCTTTGAGATCTCTCTTAATCTTGCTTTTTTGTCTTCTGATAAATCAGCACCATTTCTTGCGAAATTTTTGTATGTTTTATCTAAAAGACTTGTTTGCTCAATGTTTAAATCAAATTTGTTTTTATTATCGTACACAGATTTTATTCTTTTAAACAATTTGTCATTAAAAAGAACATCACTGCTGTGATCTGATAATAATGGAGAAATTTCCCTGGCAATATTTTGCATTTTCTCATCAGTTTCAGCCTGGTTCAGATTGAAAAAGATATTGCTTATAGTGCTGAGCTTTGAGCCCGATAAAGAAAGGCTTTCAATAGTATTTTTAAAGTTTGGGGCCTCGGGATTGTTTGCTATTTTTTCTATCTCTTCTTTACTTTCAGAAATAGCGGCTTTGAAGGCCGGTAAATAATGCTCGTGCTTAATAGCACTGAAAGGAGGCGTGTCAAATGGCGTGTTAAAGTCCGCAAGTAAAGGATTTTTGTCGTTTTTACAACTTGTCATAATTATTGAAGTTAAAATAAAAAATAATACTAGTTTTTTCATGGCTGATTTTTATTAAAAATTGATATTATTAAAAAATTATTGCAAGTTTAATTCATTTTTCAATGCACCTTTGTTGTTTTATAGAAGTTTTAATATTTTTTAAGTTACTTGCTGTCTTATTTGTATGCAAATTCTATTAAACGCACATTTAATAGAATTTATAGCTCTTATTTTGGAATTAATGGTTTTACTTATAAATAGTTCAGGAAAAATTCGTAATTTTACTAGAATTCAATATTTATAGTAAAACTGCAATGTGTTCGTTTTTCCATGCTTATAATTAACAATTCTTTAGTAGTACAGTTTTTTCTTTTACAATACAATAGTGCTTAGATTCATAATCATTTAAATATCAATAAAATGGCCTATTCATTTTATAAAAATATTATCAGAAAAATTGTTCTTATCCCAATTATTCTATTCTCAATGTCTTTATCCGGGCAGGATACAATATTTATTGAAATGTTTGATTATTCAGGCTCTGCTTTGCCTGATGGCTGGACAAATGATCAGGAGGGTGGAAGTGGATTATGGCGGCTTGGGGTTGGCTCAGGTTTGTGGGGTGAGGGTGTAGCTCCAATGCCTGATTCAACAGCATATGGTGAGCAAAATTTGTATTTCCATAAATCTCTTTCAGGGACTCATATAACAAAGGCAATTACTCCTGTGATAGATACTGAGTTTGCTGTTATGCCTCAACTTTCTTTTTATTATGCGCAGGTGCCAAAAAATAATATTTTTAACCGGCTTGCAGTATATGTTAGAAAGGATAATTCATCTGACTGGGTTCCTATTGCAAATTATACTTCCCCAACCATAGATTGGGTAGAAAGATTTTTAATTATTCCCGATACTCTTCAAGGGCCTGAAATGCGACTTGCTTTTCAGGGCTATCAGGATAATCCACTTAGTAATAGTATCAGCCTTGATGCGATACTTATTTTGGATATAGATTCTGTAGAACGTGAATTATCAAACATTAACACATACCAGGCAAGCACAAATTTTATTCCCAGCAATACCAATAATAATCCTATTCTGCAAACTGAATTCCGGGTAACAGGTAATGATGGAATTCTTGAGTTACAAGATTTTACAGTTCATTCCCTCAATACAGATGATAATGATATAAAAACTGATGGCGTTAAATTGTATTATACGATTCAGGAAGAATTTCACACAGATAATTTATTAGCATCCGGTAATTTTGACACTAATGGTGAAGTTGTTTTTAATAATCTTGGACTGGAATTGCCTACAGGATATTCATATGTGTGGGTTACTTATGATATTGATGAGCTTGCCGGACAGGAGCATGTTGCTGATGCTTATATTCCTGCAAACGGTATAATTGTAGGAGGACAATCTTATCCTGAAGAAAATCAGAGCCCTTTGGGTTTTAGGACAATCTTCCGCACAATATTTTATGATGATTTTGAAACAGATAAAGGATGGCTGTTGTCAGGTGAGTGGGAGATTGATATACCATTAGGTGAAGGAGGTGATTTAGGTGGAGATACAGAAGGTAATCCTGGTGCAGACTGTACAGTTGTGGGCTCCAGAATTATGGGAACGGATATTACGGGCATCGAACCGCATCCTGGAAATTATGAGCCTGGCTTGGAACCTAAAGAATATGAAGCGGTTTCCCCGGTGATCGATTGCTATTATTACAATAATATTTCACTCTCATTTCAAAGATGGTTGAATATTGCTGCAATGTACGAAGTTACAATCGATATTAGCACAGATGGAGGAGACAGCTGGAATAATATATGGTATAATGAGAACCCTTCATTAATAGCAGAAGCTTCATGGCAGCAAATGATCTATTCCCTGGAGGAAGCAAACAGAGAATCAAATGTGCAAATAAGATTTACTTTGGGCGATACAGGTTCCAGTAATTTGCAAAGTGGGTGGAATATTGACCAGTTGTTTATTACCGGAAGTTATGTTGAAAGAGATATCGCTGTCGTTGATTGGCTTACGCCCTTAAGTTCGTGTGGACTGACTGATCAGGAAGAAGTTACAATTACAATACAAAATAAAGGTGCAGAAGATATTATTGATGATATCCCTGTTGGATTTTCTCTGGATGATGGCGTAACATGGCACAGGGATACTATTTGGGATGTTTCACTGGTGCCTGAGCAAACTTTGCAATTTGTATTTGAACCCAAAGCTGATTTTTTAACACCGGGATGGTATAGTAATGTCATTGCTAAAGCATTCCTGCCCGAGGATCAGGATAACAGCAATGATGAGTTTAAGCTTGAGGTTTTCAGCATACCTACTTACCAGACTCCCTACTATGAAAATTTCAGCAATGGAGAAGAGTCAGATAATGGTTTTTGGTCTGTCAATGGTGATAGTGTATCCCTGACCCTTGGTGTTCCATCCGGAACAACTATTAATGAAGCTTATGATGGAAATTTTGCATGGATTACAAATCCTTACGGGCCTTATAATTTAGATGAGTTTTCATACTTGGAGAGCCCTTGCTTTGATTTTTCTGATATAGAGGACCCGGTGATAGAATTTTCAATTAATGTTGATACTCAGCATGGCCTGGATGGCGCTGCATTAGAGTATTCCCTTAATGAGGGTATTTCCTGGGTGAGAGCCGTGCCCAGATCTGTTGATCTTGTGTGGAACTGGCATGATGAAACTAATGTAATTGCTTTGGAAGATGCTACAGGTAATGGTGCAGGATGGAGCGGTGCTACGGGTGATTGGGATAGGGTGAGGCTAATTTTGCCGGAAATACTTTCCGGAGAAAGTGCTGTTAAGTTCAGGTTTATATTTGCATCGCAAAGCAATATACCCGTCGATAACCAGGAAGGTGTTGCTTTTGATGCTGTTAGCTTTTATGAAACTCCTTATGATGTTGGGGTTACCGATCTGATAGAACCTGATTCTGATTGTGCTTTAAGCGAAGATGAACAAATTAGCATAGAAGTTACTAATTTCGGTATTAGGACGCTTCCTGCCGGAACTATTGTGCCTGCGGGTATTGATATTAATGAGGATGATCCAATAATTGAAAATTTTGAACTGCCAGCAGATCTTGAACCAAACGAATTTACACAGTTTTCCTTTTCTCAACTTTATGATTTTTCTTTACCTGATGATTATAATATAACGGCATATACTCTTATGCCCGGTGATACTGACTTTTTTGAACCCGGAGTTTATAATGATACTCTAATAACAAGCATTACTGTTTATGGTTTTCCGGAAGTATCTATATGGCACGAGGATACACTATTTACTACCCAACCTGATACTATAGTGTTTGATGCTGGTGAAGGCTTTGTAAACTATCTGTGGCAGGATAATTCTGTTGATCAGACATTTTCTGTTACCAGCCCCAATACGCAATTGTATTCGGTTATTGTTACAGATGAAAATGGATGCCAGGCAAGTGATGAAGTGCTTGTATATACCAGGGATCTTGAAATTACAGACTTAATATCTCCAATTAGTGATTGTGAATTTACTGAAAACCAGAATATAAGCATTTCAATAACTAATGTTGGCTACGATCCGTTTGAAGCCGGGTATGAAATTCCGATTAATGCTTATTTTGAAACTATATCTCTTGAATCCAGGACTGTTGTCCTTGATGAAGATTTGAATCCCGGTGAAAATATTGTTGTCGAATTTGATGCAAGTGTTAATATGTCTGAGTTTGGTGAGTATGCTTTTTATTTCTCAATGGGTATTACAGATGCTGAGCTTGCCAATAATACTAAAGATTTTATTGTTTATGCTCATGGGTACCCCGCTTTAGACCTTGGCGATACTATTTATACTTTGCAGCCGGATACTGTTGAGCTGGATGCCGGTGAAGGTATGGATATATACGAATGGCAGGATGGTTATAACGGACAAATCTATTATGTGTCAAGTAATCTTACACAGATTTATTCTGTTCTTATCACTGATGAATTTGGTTGCAGTAGCTATGATGAAGTGTTGATTGTGACCTATGACCTGGAAGTTTCAGAAATTATTATACCGGAAGATCAGTGTGAATTTACAGATCAGGAAACACTCACGGTAAGATTAACTAATACCGGACTTGATGATTACCCGGCAGGTTTTATTGAAATTTCAGTATTTATTAATGATAATTTTATTGTAACAGAAGAACATGAGATAACTGTTCCTGTTGGTGTAAGTGATTTTATTGATGTTGAGTTTGCTCATTTGTTTGATTTAACGGATTTTGGTGATTATAATTTTAGAATTGAAATATTAAATAGTGATGCAAATAATGATAACAACGAGTTGTTAAGTACAGTCATAGCTCACGGATATCCTGAGCCATATTTGCCCGAATACACAGTTACTGACAATCCTGTTGATGTTATTTTGGATCCGGGAGCCGGCTTTGCTTCATATTTGTGGAATGATGGCAGTACTTCGCAATTTCTTGATATTGACAACTGGGGTACGTATTCTGTTACTGTTACAAATGATTTTGGTTGTGAAGCTGAAGCCTCTACAATAGTTGTTCCTGAAACTTTTGATCCGGCATTGGATGAGATCGTTTCTCCTCTGGATATTTGCTATGAAGAAAATTTGTATTTGCCTGTTGTGCTATCATTATATAATGTTGGCCCGGCTCCAATATTTGAAGGTTCTTCAATTGATTTGTTCTATAGTTTTGATGGACAAAGTGAAATATCTGAAACTATTACGCTAAGTGAGGATTTTCTGCCTGATACATACCTGGAATATACTTTTGATAGTGATATATTAATGCTTGATGTTGATAGTTATTTTATAGAAGCAAGAATCGAGTTTGTTGAGGATGATGATACAGGCAATAATATGGCTGATAAAATTTTTGAAGTATTTCCGGTGCCGGTTACTGCACTTCCTGATACAATTATTACTGATAATCCTCTTGATTTAGTGATAGATGCCGGTGATGGCTTTGTTTCATATTTGTGGGGGGATGGATGGAATGAGCAACTTTATTATGTGGATTCAGAGTATTCACAATGGTATACTGTGACAGTTGAAGATGCTAACTCATGCACAACAACGGATTCTGTATTTGTTATTACTTACGACTGGCTTATTACTGATATAGTTTCCCCGATGAGCGATTGTATGTTGCTTGAAAATGAAACTATTTCTTTTATAGCAAAAAACACAGGCCATGATACTTTTTATCCGGGGTTTGAATTTGATGCTGCTTTTTCTGTTAACGAACAAAGCTATGTTTATGAAAGCTTTGTATTGGATTCTGAGCTGGTGCCTGGAGAGGAAATTGAATTGCAGTTTGCTCAAACTACTGATATGTCAACTATTGGCGATTATAATGTTGAAGTATTAATAGATATTGATGATACCGAACCGGAAAATAATGTTTTTGTAACTGATATTGAAAATAGTGGTTTGCCTGTTGTGAACCTGGGTGAGGATATTGATACAAATATGCCGGATACCATTTCTTTAGATGCAGGATCCGGATTTGAATCATATACTTGGCAAGATGGCTATGGAGGCCAAATATATGATGTCCAGGATTTCGGATTATATTGGGTTGAAGTGGACGATATTTATAATTGCACTGCCCGTGATACATTGATTGTTTCTCCGGCTACATCTTTAGAT
>JAWOBS010000253.1:0-5570 GCA_046484145.1 Bacteroidales bacterium | reverse complement strand
CAAACGACTGACAGTCAATTAGGAGGTGCAATATATGGCGGAGATTACGATGAGGCAAAAGCCAGGTATGAGTTCAACATTACTAGACATATTCAACAAATTGTTACAGGCGAATTTCCTACAGAGAACTTTATTATAAGAACAACCAACCCTATGGAAAATGCTAACAGAGCAGTAATAAGAGGGCCGGGAAGAGCAAATAACAATTTAAGAATCGAAATCATTTATTCTACCTTTAATTAAATCAATATGTGCGGAATTGTTGGTTACATTGGAAATCAGGAAGCCTATCCTATTCTTATAAAAGGACTGTACAGATTAGAATACAGAGGTTATGACAGCGCAGGAATTGCTTTATTAAACAGCAAGCTTAATTTATACAAAAGCCATGGCAAGGTTGCCGACCTGGAAGCCCTCGTTGAAAAAAGCGACATCTCAGGTACAATAGGAATTGCCCACACCAGATGGGCCACTCACGGTGAACCTACTGACGAAAATGCTCATCCTCACTATAGTAAAACAAAAAAACTAGCCATAATACATAATGGCATTATAGAAAATTATGATTCCTTAAAAAAAGAGCTCATAAATCGTGGATATAAATTTTCCAGCAAAACTGACACTGAAGTCTTAATACATCTTATTGAAGATATACAGATAAATGAGAATATTGACCTGTTTTCTGCTATCAGAACAGCATTAAAGCATGTAGTCGGAGCTTATGCTATTGTTGTTATTTCTGAGGATCATCCTGATACTTTATTCTGTGCAAAAAAAGGCAGCCCATTAGTAATTGGAATTGGTGATAATGAGTTTTTTATTGCTTCTGATGCCTCTCCCATAATTGAATACACAAAAAATGTGGTATATCTTGATGATGAGGAGGTTGCTACTGTTTCCAGGAATGGTGAATTAAAAATCAAAACAATTAAAAACCAGGAAAAAACTCCATACATTCAAAAACTTGAAATGCAACTTTCTGCACTTGAAAAAGAAGGATTTCCTCATTTCATGTTAAAAGAAATATATGAGCAGCCCCGAAGCATCAAAGACAGCATGCGCGGGCGTTTAAATGCTGCCAAAGGTATTGTTTCGCTTGGTGGCATTATTGATTATGAGCAAAAATTTATTAATGCAAGAAGAATAATTATTGTTGCATGCGGGACTTCGTGGCACGCAGGCCTTGTTGGTGAGTACCTTTTTGAAGACCTGGCAAGAATCCCGGTTGAAGTTGAATACGCTTCCGAATTCAGATATCGTAACCCGGTTATTTATGAAGATGATATTATAATTGCAATAAGCCAGTCGGGTGAAACTGCCGACACACTAGCTGCAATTGAAATGGCAAAAACTAAGGGAGCTACGATAATTGGTATTTGTAATGTTGTTGGATCTTCTATTCCAAGAGCAACAGATGCAGGCTCATACACACATGCAGGCCCCGAAATTGGAGTAGCTTCAACAAAAGCTTTTACAGCACAGGTCACTTTATTATCATTAATGGCTTTATCCATTGCTAATAAAAAAGGAGCAATATCCAAAACCCGTTTCTATCAGCTAATTAATGAAATGGATTCTATACCGGAAAAGGTTGAAAAAGCTTTAAAAGTTAATGATACTATTTTAAAAATCGCTGAAATATTTAAGAATTCCCGAAACTTCCTTTATCTTGGAAGAGGTTATAATTTTCCTGTTGCCCTTGAAGGTGCTCTTAAGCTGAAAGAAATTTCATATATACACGCAGAGGGATATCCTGCTGCTGAAATGAAACATGGCCCAATTGCCTTAATTGACGAAAACATGCCTGTTGTTGTTATTGCAACAAAGAAAGGTTCTTATGATAAAGTCCTGACCAATATCCAGGAAGTTAAAGCACGAAAAGGTGTTATCATTGCGATAGTTACACAGGGAGATACTGTTGTTAAAGATATTGCAGATTATACAATTGAAATTCCTGAAACAGACGAAATCTTTGTGCCAATAATTGCATCTATTCCTTTGCAACTATTATCATATCATATTGCTGTTTTGAGAGATTGCAATGTTGACCAGCCGAGAAACCTTGCTAAATCAGTAACAGTAGAATAAATTATTTTATTTCTATTGTTCTTTTCTACTTTAATCAAGTTTTGTTTTTAAAGGCTTTCTTCTATCCATTGTTTTGCTGTAAAAACATTTTTATCTCATTACTTCTATTTGTCAAAACCAAATCAAAGTTAAAATCAACATACATTAAATTGATTTTCAATTCAGAAACATTATCTTTGCAGCGTTTTTTTACTAAAAAATTATTATTATGAGTTTATTAATTATAGGAACTGTTGCATTTGATGAAGTGGAAACTCCTCATGGAAAATCCGGCAAGATACTTGGTGGAGCCGCAACATATATCGGCCTGGCAGCAAGCCAGTATACAAAGGACATCAATCTTGTATCTGTTGTAGGAGGCGACTTCCCGAAAGAATACCAGGATATTTTAGCAAAGCACTCCATAAACCTTGATGGTTTAAAGATTATCCCGGATGGTAAAACATTTTTCTGGTCAGGAAGATATCATGAAAACATGAATAACAGGGACACCTTGATTACCGACCTGAATGTGCTTGCTGATTTTGACCCCGTTTTACCGGAATCATATAAAAACAGCCAATACTTAATGCTGGGTAATTTAACTCCTGCTATTCAAAAAAAGGTAATTGAACAAATGAAAACCCGTCCGAAGCTAATTTGCATGGATACAATGAATTTTTGGATGGATATAGCCTGGGATGACCTTTTGGAAGTAATAAGCATGGTAGATGTGCTTGCTATTAATGATGAAGAAGCAAGGCAGTTATCTGGTGAGCATAATCTTGTTAGTGCCGCAGAAAAAATATTAACAATGGGCCCAAAGTTTTTATTGCTGAAAAAAGGTGAACATGGTGCTATCCTGTTTTCTGAAAACAAAATGTTTCATGCAGCAGCAATGCCTTTAAAAATAGTTGCTGACCCAACAGGTGCAGGAGATACTTTTGCAGGTGGTTTTATGGGATATCTTGCAAAAACCGATGATATTTCCTTTGATAACATGAAAAATGCATTAATTAATGCATCAGCAATGGCTAGTTTTACTGTTGAAAAATTTGGAACTGACAGGCTTACTGAGATTAACAAAGTTGATGTTAAAGACAGAATCAAGGATTTTTATAACCTGGTCTCTTTTAAAATTTAAAAAGATTATATAATCTACTTAATGGATTTTTTATAACTTTAGCAACTTTTTTTATAAGCTGGCTGATTTATGTTTGTTAAAATACTATACTGAAAATCAAGCAGTAGCTTAAAACAGACTAAAATATTATTAATCAATTTTATACATATAAAACATTTTAATGTAGTTATGAAAATATATCAAACAAACGAAATCAAAAACATTGCCCTGATTGGAAGTACAAAGTCGGGCAAAACGACTATCGCAGAGTCTATGTTATTTGAGGGTGGCACAATCAACCGCAGAGGATCGGTTGATGAAAAAAACTCTGTATCAGACTATCGCGAGATAGAACTGGAACGTCAGGCTTCAGTATTCTCTACTGTGATGTATGCTGAGTATAACAACAAAAAAATTAACATTATTGATACTCCGGGCTTTGACGACTTTATGGGAGAAGTAGTAGCTTCATTAAAAGTAGCTGACACTGCTGCAATGGTTGTTAATGCACAAAATGGCGTTGAAGTTGGTACCGAAATCAATTGGAGGCAAATAACAAAGCTTAATAAACCTGCTTTTTTTATTATTAACCAACTGGAACATGAGAAAGCAAACTTTGATGAGGCTATTCGTCAAATGAAGCAAAGTTTTGGTGATAAAGTTGTTATCGCTCAATATCCGGTTAATGCTGGTACAGGTTTCGATACTGTTGTCGATGTGTTAAAAATGAAAATGTATAAATTCCCTGTTGACGGTGGCGATGCTGAAATAACAGATATACCGGAAGCAGAAAAAGCTAAAGCAGAAGAATACCAAAACAGCATCATTGAAGCCGCAGCCGAAAGTGATGAAGCACTTATGGAAGTTTTCTTCGAAAATGGAACATTAACTGAAGAAGAAACTGCAAAAGGTATAAAAATGGGTATCGCTACAAGGACTATGTTCCCGGTAGTATGTGTTTCAGCTAAAAACAACCAGGGTATAAAAAGAATATTAGAGTTTATTACTGAAAACCTGCCTTCACCTGATGAGGTTGAACTTACAAAAACCACTGATGGCAAAGAACTTAAATACTCCGCATCAGAAACACCTATTGCTCAAATATTCAAAACTTCTGTTGAACCGCATCTTGGTGAAGTTTCTTTCTTTAAAGTTTATGAAGGAACTCTTGCTGAATCTATTGACTTAGTTAACACTAAAACAGGCTCAAAAGAAAGATTGTCACAATTGTTTATTATAGCAGGTAAAAATCGCCAAAAGGTCGAAAAAGTAATGCCCGGAGATATTGCTGCAACTATTAAACTTAAAGACTCATATACTAACAACACTCTGGCTACTTCTAAAAATTCAAGTGTTGTTGTTGAAGAAATAGCATTCCCTGATCCAAAATATCGCACCGCTGTTAAGGCAAAAAATTCAAATGATGAAGAAAAACTTGCCAACATTCTTAAAGAAATGAATAGCATCGATCCTACTTTGAAATTCGAACATTCAAAAGAACTTAAACAGCTTATTCTTTCAGGACAAGGCGAATTGCATCTAAATGTTGCAAAATGGATGATTGAGAACATACATAAAGTTGAAATTGAATTCTTGCCGCCCAAGATACAATACCGTGAAACTATTACAAAATCAGCTAAAGCTACTTACAGGCACAAGAAACAATCAGGTGGTGCAGGTCAATTTGGTGAAGTCTTTATGATGATTGAACCTTATACCGAAGGAATGGCTAATCAAACTGAATTTCCGGTAAGAGGCCAGGAAGAACACAAACTGCCTTGGGGTGGTAAACTGGTATTTAACAACTGCATCGTTGGTGGTTCAATAGATGCAAGGTTTATGCCCGCTATCCTTAAAGGTATAATGGAGAAAATAGAAGAAGGCCCACTAACAGGATCTTACGCAAGAGATATCGTAGTTAATATTTATGACGGGAAAATGCACCCTGTTGACTCTAATGAGATTTCTTTTAAACTTGCTGGACGCCATGCTTTTAAAGAAGCATTTAAAAATGCAGGCCCAAAAATACTTGAACCTATTTTTGATGTTGAAGTTATGGTACCTGAAGAAAAAATGGGTGACGTTATGACTGACCTGCAAGGCAGACGTGCTATAATTATGGGCATGGAAGGCGAAGGTAATTTCCAGAAAATTAAAGCAAAAGTGCCATTAGCAGAAATGAACAGATATAGCACAACATTAAGTTCTCTAACCAGTGGTAGAGCTACTTATGGTATGGTATTCTCAGATTATCAACAAGTGCCGTCTGATGTTCAGGATAAGCTTCTTAAAGCATACGAAGAAGAAGAAAAAGACGAAGATTAATAATTTCAATTTCTTGTTTTTAAAACCCGGGCATTTTTTATTCCCGGGTTTTTTT
>JAWOBS010000236.1:0-3197 GCA_046484145.1 Bacteroidales bacterium | reverse complement strand
CGTTATGAAGAAGCCATGAAATATTATTTTAAGGTAGAATATCTTGCTCCTGAGAATGCAAGGATCCGAAGGCCCATTGCATGGTGTTCTTTTATGCTTGGTAAATTAGATACTGCCGAAAACTACTTATTAAAATTATTGGAAAAGGAAAGCAATTATTACGATTATATAACGCTGGGCCATGTTTATTGGAGTATGAAGAAACCCGAAAAAGCCCAGGAGGCTTATAAAAATGCTGTTTTGCATGAAGACAGTAGTTTCAAAAAGTTTTCTGCTGCCTTTTTGGAAGATAGAAAATATTTGGAAGATCGCGGCATTGATTCACTGGAGATCAACTTAATGATGGATAGAGTTAAATTCCTGGCAGAACAGGAGAGTCATTAGCTTGGTTGGGTGTTTGCGAAAACTTACAGCAGTGGGCAGGAATAGTGTTATGTTCAAAGCTCAAGGCTGTTAACATTAAACCTTGAACCTTGAATATTACAGTTACTTCCATATTCTTTCCTCATTCAATGCTTGCCGATATTTTTGAGCATTACGAATATGTTGGCGATGGGTTCTCGAAAAATTGTGATAGCCTGAAAAATCAGGTTTTGCCGCAAAATATAGGTAATCATGATCTTCGTAATTTAATACGGAATTGATTGCTTTCTTGGAAGGGAAATTTATTGGCCCTGGAGGTAATCCTCTGTTTTTATAGGTGTTGTAGGGAGAATCTATCCTCATATGTTTGTTTAATACGCGGTTTATGGAGAAATCTTCAAGAGCAAATTTTAATGTTGGGTCAGCTTGCAGCGGCATTCCTTTTCTTAGCCGGTTGATATAAACTCCTGATATTTTAGGCATTTCATCATCTCTAATTGTTTCTTCGTCTACAATAGAAGCAAGAGTGCTAACTTCTACAGGCGAAAGATTCAGCTGTTCTGCTTTTTTTCTTTTTTCTTCATCCCAGAATCTTTCATGCTCTTTGTGCATTCGTGATAAAAACTCACTGGCAGTTGTGTTCCACCAAAATTCGTAAGAATCATGCAGGATCATTGCATAAACCGTATGTGGATCAAAGTCATATTGTGCCAGAAAGTCATTGTCGTTCAGTAATTTTACAAGTTTTGTCGAGTCGGCTTCGATTTGCTTCGAAATTTTTGATGCCAATTCTTCTTTTGTCCGGATATTGTTAATAGTTAAATTTATAGGTTCCTGATCTCCTGAACGTAAAATGTTTACTAGTTCGTTATTATTCATTCCATCTTTGATCTTGTATCTCCCTGCCTGAACATAACTGTCATAGTTCTTTTTTTTAGCAACCCATCGGAAAGATTGAATATCGTTGATGTAATCCTTTTCCTTTACAAGTTTAATTACATCATTGTAATTTGCATCGGATGGAATATGCAAATACGTTTCTTGTTTTCCGTTTTCAAGTGAAACGTTCGAACTGAATATTTTTATGTACAGATTTATAGATACTATAATTCCAATAATAATGATTATCGAAAGAAAAATAATTCCGTATTTCCTGTTTTTGTGTTTTTTTCTCATCATCAAATTATCTTTAATTAAATAACGGGCAAAAATACCGTAATTATTATTACTTAGTTCTTAGTAGGTAAAATTTGTTTAATGTGATTTGTTTGTTCTGTTCAACAATTCATTATATCGGAAACAATCCATTTCATGGTCATTTACCATCCCGACAGCCTGCATAAATGCGTAGCAGATGGTAGAGCCGAAAAATGTGAATCCTTTTTGTTTCATATCTTTGCTAATTTTATCTGATAATGATGTTTTAGCAGGCACTTCGGAGGCGTCTTTCCATCTATTAATTATGGGGGTGAAATTACTGAAGCTCCAGAAATAATTTTTAAAGCTGCCGAATTCCCTTTGAATTTGTTTGAAAACCAATGCATTTTTGACAGCTGCTTCAATTTTTTTCTTGTTTCTGATTATTTCCGGATTAGTTATGAGTTGATTGATTTTATCAGTAGAATAGTCAGCGATTTTATTATAGTCAAAATCATCAAAAGCTTTACGGAAGTTTTCTCTTTTTTTGAGAATTGTATGCCATGCTAAGCCGGCCTGAAAACTTTCGAGGATTAAAAATTCAAACAGTTTTTTGTCGTCATATTCCGGTACGCCCCATTCTTTATCATGGTATTCGATTTCAGCCGGTTTTTTTGCCCATGCACATCGGTTTTTATTTTCCATCCTTTTATCTTATTAATTCCACCAGGGGCCTCTTTGTTGATAAATTTCAATGAATTTTTCAATGCTTCTGTCGTATGTTTGCTCGACATCATCAGGGAAGAAGCATGCCGGCAGTTCCCCGTTTTTTCTGTGGCTATGTAAACAATCGCAGCATATACCTTTCTTCCCACAAGGATATGTACAGTTGCAGTAATTTTCGTTTTGATTTTGTTTGCATTCCATAAGTTTGAATTTTTTAGTAGTTCCAAAATTAGTAGAATGATTATTTAATT
This sequence comes from Bacteroidales bacterium, assembly GCA_046484145.1. Taxonomy (GTDB): domain Bacteria; phylum Bacteroidota; class Bacteroidia; order Bacteroidales; family UBA7960; genus PWND01. The sequence continues at coordinate 720 of JAWOBS010000236.1, read as the reverse complement.
AATATATAGAAAAAAACAGTCCCGCAAAAAGAGACTGTTTTTAATATTTTGTGTTGAAAATTTTGCTTATTCACCTTTAACTTCAAATTCAATATCTTTTGATACTTCTTTATGAAGTTTAATTGTAGCTGTATATTTTCCAACTTCTTTGATGGGTTCTTCTTTAATATAAATATTTTTTCGGTCTATTTCAATTCCTTGTTGTTTTAGCTCTTCAGCAATTTGGATAGTATTTATCGAACCGAAAATTTTTCCTTTGGAACTTGTTTTTGCACCAATAACAATATTAATATTATCAAGTGTTTTCGCTTGTTCTTCTGCTACATCTTTGAGTTTTTCTTCTTTATGGGCTCTCTGGCGAGAATTTTCTTCATGCATTTTTTTTGCAGATTCTGTAGCTAATATCGCCAGACCCTTTGGAATAAGATAATTCCTGGCATAACCGTTTTTAACAGTTACCAGCTCATTCTTGCTTCCTAAGTTTTGTATATCTTCTTTAAGTATGATTTCCATGATTTATTTGCTTATTTATTTTAACATATCAGTTACATAAGGTAGCAAAGCTATATGTCTTGCTTTTTTGATTGATTTAGCCACTTTTCTTTGGTACTTAAGAGAGGTTCCTGTTATTCTTCTTGGAAGAATTTTACCTTGTTCATTAAGAAACTTTTTCAGGAAATCAGGATTTTTATAATCTACATATTTTATCCTGTTTTTTTT
>JAWOBS010000219.1:0-20848 GCA_046484145.1 Bacteroidales bacterium | reverse complement strand
ATTATGATGATTTTCAAGTCCATTTATAAGTGAAACACTGTTTTTAAACGCTCGTTAACAAAAAGTTTTTAAGTTTATAATATTTTACTTTGTATACATCTTCAAGATTGTTACTTTTTTAAAATTATGTCTGCAACATCTTATATCTTTGTAACAGTATAAAATTCTATAATTCTCATGTTAAAATCATCGATTTAATGGACAACAAAAAATTATTTCTTCTTGATGCAATGGCATTAATTTACAGGGCCTATTATGCGTTCAGCCGCAATCCAAGAATAAACTCTCTGGGCATCAACACATCTGCAGCTTTTGGATTTACAAACTCTCTTCTCGAAGTTTTAAAGAAAGAACAACCTACACATATTGCTGTTGCTTTTGACACTATTGCACCAACTCAGAGGCACACCGACTATGCAGAATACAAGAGTACTCGCCAGGATACTCCCGAGGACATTGTAAGCGCACTGCCTATTATTAAAGAATTAATCAAAGCCTTTAATATCCAGGTACTGGAACTTGATGGATACGAGGCAGATGACATTATAGGCACATTCGCAAAAAAAGCAGAAAAAAAAGGTTTCCGGGTTTATATGATGACACCTGATAAAGATTTTGGGCAACTTGTTTCCGAAAATATTTTTATGTATAAGCCGGCGCGTATGGGTAATGATGTTGAAGTCTGGGGCGTTAAAGAGGTTTGTAAAAGATTTGGAATTGAAAGGCCGGAACAAATTAAAGATATCTTAGGATTATGGGGCGATTCTTCAGATAACATACCGGGAGTTCCGGGAATTGGAGAAAAGAAAGCAAAAAAATTAATTGAAGAATTTGATTCCATTGAAAATTTACTTGAAAATGTTGAAGATGTCAAAGAAAAAAGAAGCAAAGAAAGCCTTAAAAAATATGCAGAACAAGCGCTGCTTTCAAAAAAACTTGCGACAATAATACTTGATGTACCTATTGAATTCGATGAAAGTAAATTAAAGTTAGAAAAACCAAATAAAGAAAAATTGCTGGAAGTTTTTGAGGAACTTGAGTTCAGAACATTAGCAAAAAGGCTTTTCGACGAAGAAGAAATAAAAGTAACCAAGGAAAAACTCACACAAACAAACACAGGCCAAATAGACCTTTTCTCAGGCACAAATGCTTTTGTAAATCCATTCGATCTGGCTGCTGAAAAGCTTAAAAACCTTCTTAAAGAAAAACAATATATAAAGGTTGAATCTGAAAATGACATTAAAGAGCTTATTGGCAAACTCAAAGAAGCAGGCTCGTTTTGCTTTGATACTGAAACTAACAGTTTGGTAAGCATTGATGCAGAGTTAGTTGGAATTGCATTTGCCATAAAACCGGGTGAAGCCTGGTACGTACCTTTCCCTGAAGATAAAAACAAAGCTGTTAACCTGGCAAATAAATTTAAATCGGTTTTTGAAGATCCTGATGTTGAAAAAACCGGACAAAATCTGAAATTTGACATTAGTGTATTAAGGAATTACAACATTAATGTGAAGGGAAAGCTTTTTGATACTATGCTTGCTCATTATTTATTGCAGCCGGATATGAGACATAATATGAATCTTCTGGCTGAAACTTACCTTGATTACATTCCTGTCAGCATAGAAGACCTTATCGGCAAAAAAGGCCCTAAGCAAGAAAGCATGCGCAATGTTGACATTGAACTTGTTACAGCTTATGCTTGCGAAGATGTAGATATAACATTGCAACTCAGAAAACATTTTGAGCCAAAACTTAAGGAAATTGGACTTTTAAAACTTTTACATGAGCTGGAAGCACCTTTGATTTATGTCTTATCGGAGCTTGAATATCAGGGAGTAAAAATAGACACTACAGCTCTGAATGATATTTCGGCAAAGCTGGAAAAAGACATACAAATTGTGGAGAAAGAAATTTATGACTTGGCCGGCACAACTTTCAATATTGGCTCACCAAAGCAGCTTGGTGAAATATTATTTGACATATTAAAAATTGTTGCAAAACCTAAAAAGACAAAAACAAAACAGTACAGCACCGGCGAGGAGATTCTTATAAAACTGGTTGATAAACATCCTATAGTAGAAAAAATTCTTGACTACAGAAGCCTCACTAAGTTAAAGTCAACATATGTTGATGCATTACCAAAAATGATTAATGAAAAGACCGGCAGATTGCATGCTTCATTCAACCAGGCAATTGCAGCAACCGGAAGATTATCTTCTAACAACCCTAACTTACAAAACATTCCGATACGCACCAACCGTGGAAGAGAGATAAGAAAGGCATTTGTGCCCGGGGATAAAAACCACATTTTGCTTGCAGCAGATTATTCCCAGATAGAATTGAGAATCATTGCATCATTAAGTGAAGATGAAGCAATGATGGAGGCATTTAATAAAGGGCTTGATATTCATGCTGCAACTGCAGCCAGGGTGTTTGAAGTTGATATCGAAAATGTCACAAAAGAAATGCGCAGGCGTGCAAAAACAGTTAATTTCGGTATTGTTTATGGTATCTCAGCTTTTGGGCTTTCAGAAAGAATTAATATTCCTCGCACTGAAGCAGCCGTCATCATTAATCAATACTTTAACAAATATCCGGGAATCAAAAATTTTATGGACAAAACCATCGAGTTTGCAAAAGAAAATGGATATGTCAAAACTATGATGGGACGCAGAAGATATGTGCCTGATATAAATAGCGCAAATGCTACTGTCAGGGGGTATGCTGAACGAAATGCCATTAATGCTCCGATCCAGGGTTCAGCAGCGGACATGATTAAGCTTGCTATGATAAACCTTCATAATGAAGTAAAGAAAAACAAGATGAAGGCTAAAATGATTATGCAGGTTCATGATGAATTAGTCTTCGATGTTCCAAAAGATGAAGTAGAAAAGCTTAAGCCCATTGTAGAAAAAAACATGAAAGAAGCATTAAAGCTTAAAGTTCCGGTTATTGTTGACATGAATACTGGAGAAAACTGGCTGGAAGCCCACTAGTCAAACTTTAAACATCCAGGGCATTTTTATAATGCTCATACCTTTCAAGAATTTCAATAACATATAAGTATGGTTCCCTGCCCCTGCAATATCCATGACGAACAACGGGGTCGAGATAGTACTTAGGTTTTGATTTATTCAGAACATAATAATCAACATTATCTTTCCAAACATTTGGATCTTTACCAAACTTCTCCGCTAACCGCCGGGCATCGAAAACATGGCCTATCCCAACATTATATGATGCAAGTACAAATTTCAGTCGTTCATTATCATCTTCTATGATTGTTTTAAACCTGTCATCCAGATAATGCAAATAGTTGGCTCCTGCCCTAATATTATCAGCAACCCTTGAACTTATATTAACATTATAAATAGCAGCAGTTTTCGGCATTAATTGCATTACACCAAATGCTCCAGCCCAGGAAATGGCCTGTGGATTAAATCGCGACTCCTGGTAAGCCACAGATGCAAGCAATCTCCAATCCCAGCCAAATTGCTCTGCATATCTTTTAAAATAATCGTCATATTCCGATATTTTACCACCTCCCAATGAATGAAACTGGCTACGTGCAATATTAGCTGTGCGAGGATTATTATAATATTTATTGAATAAATTCGCGTATTTCCTTGTCGATTTAAAATTTTCAAGCCACTCATTAACAGCTTCTAACAAGCCGGGTGAAGCCTTTTTTACTGCCCATGCTAAATTTTGGGAAAAACTAATTGGAGTTTGAATATCAATATTTGAATAAAACCCCATATTAACATTAGCAAGATGTTCATCACTAACTGTATAATCAATTTCACCATTAGAAACTTTTTCTATCAACTGCTCTATCTCCATATCTACTTCAACAACGTATATTGTATCTCCAATTTCCTCCATTAGATGTTTAAGCCTTGGTGCAAATGCCGAATTGCTTTGGACATAAACCGTTTTTCCGGCTAAATCCAGATGATTTCTGATTAAATTATCCTCAATCTCGGAAGATCTCATATTATACCAATCCTCAGGCTTTTTTTGCACCAGGACTTGCCTTGTTTGGCTATGAGGCGTGGTAAATTCTATAAGTTCTGATCGGCTTTTTGTAACAGTCAGGTCCAATGCAATTACATCACACTCGTCTTCTGCTAACAAACAAGAAAAGTTTTCGCTAATATCATTTGTAACAAAAATCTCCAGGTCAACTCCTATGTGTTGCGTAAATGACTTTAAAAGTTCAAGGTGAAAACCCATTGGCTCACCACGATAGATAAAATAATTTGTGGAATTAAAATTGGTAGTAGCTCTTAAATAACCTCTTTCCTTTATCTTTTCCAGGTCAGTTAATACTTCCGGTTCCTCCTCATGGTCATTAATTCCAAATGGAACAAGAATTATTAATATAACAAACAACAATAATACCGGTAAAATCCGGGTTGTAAGTTTAATGATTTTTTTGCGCTTCATATTTTATAAATTAATGCCGCGTAAAGGCAAGCTGCAAAGGTACACTTTTTTTAAAAAATCAAAAAAAATGAAACCGGGCAAGCTTTGTGATTGTACTGCAAATTTACTAATTATTTATAAAAATCCGCATCTAACAAGACATTTAAGTGTTTTAAACGTTTGTTAATAACCGTTAAAATGCTTTATTGTAGTGGATTTTTAGATTTATTTTTTGTTAAAAAAAACTTACCTTTACAGGTTTTGCTATACTTACAATAAAAAATAACAAAATGCTTTTTAAAGACATTGCAGGCCAGGAGGTTATAAAGAAAAAACTTATTAACAACATTAAAAAAAGACGCGTACCTCATGCTCAGTTATTTATTGGCCCTGAAGGTAGCGGGAAATTAGCCATTGCTTTAGCCTTCTCTCAATATATTAATTGCGAAAACCCTTCCGAAGAAGATGCTTGCGGTGAGTGTGCTTCCTGTAAAAAATTCAACAAACTTATTCATCCTGACCTCCACATGTTTTATCCGGTGGCAAACAACAAGGAGTTTACAAAGGACACTAATAGCACAACTTATATATCGCATTGGAGAGAGCTTGTATTGCAAAACCCTTACTTTAGTTTAATGGATTGGTATTCTCATATCGGCATTGAAAATAAACAGGGCATTATTAAGGCAGATGATTGTAATGAAATTATTCACTTAATGAATCTTAAGTCTTATGAAAGCCCTTATAAAATTGTTATAATATGGATGGTGGAAAAACTCTTTCATTCGGCTGCGCCCAAATTGCTTAAGATTCTGGAAGAACCGCCTGAGAAAACAGTATTTATTTTAATAGCAGAGAACCAGCAGCAAATTTTAAAAACAATTTTATCCAGAACACAAGTGTTAAAAATTCCTGCAGTTAAGGAAAGTGACATTGTCGAGCACCTTCAGGATAAATATAATGCTGACAATATGCTGGCAAAAAAAGCAGCTTTTTTATCAGCCGGAAACATGGCCACTGCCCTGTATGTTGTAAAGCATGGCTACGAACATCTTGATGTTTTTGAAAGTTTCAGGGACTGGATGAGGGCTTGTTATTCTTTTAAAGTAGAAGATATTTTTAAAATAGTGGATCGTTTTGCAAAAGTAGGGAGAGAAAAACAAAAAAGCCTTCTATTATATTCCGTTAAAATGTTTAGAATATGCCTTTTAATAAATATGAAAGTTGAAAATGACTCTGTATTGCGCATTGAAGGAGAGGAAAAAGCATTCCTTGAAAAATTCTCTTCATTCATTGTTCCATCAAACACAGATGATATTACCCGTTTGTTTCAAGAGGCTTATTTAAACATTGAAAGAAATGCTAATCCAAAAATACTATTTGCTGATCTTTCATTTAAAATGACCCGCATTATGAGGTCAGTAAAGTGATATAATTTTGTTAATTTTGTTTGAATTTTAAAAACATATTAGAATTGAGTGACCATAAAAAAAACTTAGACAGTAGTTTTCTGACAAGAGGTTGTCGTTGCGCTCCAAACATACAGGAAAGATGCTTAAGTGTCTATAAGCATTCATGTAATAAAATGGACGCAACAAACTGGCTAAAAGATATTGACTTATCGGGTGTTGGTGGTTTTACTGACTTTGTAGAAGTAAAGTTTAAAAACAGCCGCAAAGAAATTTTTCGCACAACTCCGGAAATGGACCTCCGTGAAGGAGACATTGTTGCCGTTGAAGCAAATCCGGGACATGATATTGGCATTGTTACCCTGACAGGTCATGTTGTCAAGCTCCAGATGAAATCACGAAAGCTTAATCCAGATTCAGAAAACATTAAAAAAATATACAGAAAAGCAAAAACTTCAGATATTGAAAAATGGATAACATCGGTTGGAGAAGAGCAAAACACAATGTACAGATCCAGAGAAATGGCTTCTTCCCTTAATTTAGACATGAAAATTAGTGATGTTGAATACCAGGGTGATAATACAAAAGCAATTTTTTATTACACAGCCGATGAAAGAGTTGATTTTAGAGAGCTTATTAAAGTTCTGGCAGAATCTTTTAATGTCAGAATTGAAATGAAACAAATCGGTATGAGGCAGGAAGCAAGCCGATTAGGTGGCATTGGGTCTTGTAGAAGAGAGCTTTGTTGTTCAACCTGGATACACAATTTTAAATCTGTTTCTACTTCTGCTGCCAGAACACAGCAGCTTTCACTTAACCCCCAAAAACTTGCCGGCCAATGCAGTAAACTTAAATGCTGCATAAACTATGAAAATGAAATCTACCTCGATGCTTTACAGGATTTCCCTGATACTTCAGTGGATCTGAAAACAAAAAAAGGAATTGCAACACACCAAAAATCAGATATTCTCAGAAAACAAATCTGGTATTACATCAAAGATACCAATGAGTCAGTGTGCATTAGTATTGACAGAGCAAAAGAACTAATTGCACTAAACAAAAAAGGCGAAATCCCGGACAACCTCAAAGAAAACGAAATAATTGACGATACTGCAATTGCAGACTTTGCTTCACCAACCGACATTGAAGATGACAACCTGACAAGATTTGATAATGCAAAGCCTAAAAAAAATAAAAAGAAGAAAAGAAATAAAAACAGAAAAAAACCTTTTAATAAAAACGACAAAAAAGAACAATAATTAATAATAAAATAGTTTCTTAAGAAAGACGGCTTTATTTTTTATGCCGAAAATAAATTCAATAAAACAATATTACACGCTCCTTCTAAGCGGTATTAACAAATTATAAATACATGAAGCCTTTAATAAAGACATTTATTATTTCAGTTATTATTGTAACTTCTTTTGCATCCTGCGACAGAAGTGTCGTTTTTGAAAAAAATGTAAAGTTACAGGAAGAAAAATGGCACAAAGACAGCATAGTTGAATTTTCAACTTCTATTAACGACACTACAAACTTGCACAACATATACCTCAATCTAAGACACTCAAGGGATTATGAGTTTCGTAATTTTTATTTGTTTTTTGAAACCCTTATGCCTGATGGAAAAATTGTAAGAGATACACTTGAGTGTTTGCTTGCTGATAAAAGCGGAAAGTGGCACGGAAAAGGCTTTGGACGTATTAAATCAAACAGATTTCATTTTAGAGAAAATGTTTGGTTTCCAAAAAAAGGAGATTATACTTTCAGAATGCAACAGGCAATGAGAAAAGATGAAATTGAAGGCATTATTAATATTGGTGTTAGAATTGAAAAAAAATAAAATTTTTCTTTTGTCGTTTTCTAATTATGTTTTTGAATTATATCCTAAGCAATAATGGTTAAAAAAAAGTCATTGTCATTTAATAAGCATTTACGAATATTCTGGACGCTTGTCCTGTTTCCATTCCTGTTATTATTCCTGTTATTAGTGTCAGTTTCATGGGGCATGTGGGGCTTTATGCCTTCTTTTGAAGAGTTGGAAAATCCAAAAAGCAACCTTGCCAGTGAAATTTATTCGGCAGATGGTGCTTTATTAGGCACTTTTCATATTGACAACAGGGTAAATGTCAGTTATGAGGACTTGTCGCCAAATATTGTTAACGCCCTCATTGCAACAGAAGATATTCGTTTTTACAATCATTCCGGGGTTGATGCAAGGAGTATATTCCGTGTGCTTATTAGAAATATTTTAGGCGGGCAAAGAAGTGCCGGTGGTGGCAGTACTATCAGCCAGCAGTTGGCGAAAAACTTATTCCCTCGCAAAAGCAACATTTCCTCACTTCAAATTGCAATAATAAAATTAAAGGAATGGGTTACGGCCGCTAAGCTTGAGCGCAACTACACGAAAGAAGAGATCATTGCAATGTATCTGAATACTGTTGACTTTGGCAGCCATGCTTTTGGAATAAAAGCAGCATCAAAAACCTATTTTGACACTACACCTGATTCTTTAAAAATTGAAGAAGCCGCTATTCTTGTTGGGATGTTAAAAGCACCAAGCTGGTTTCACCCGGTCAGAAACCCCGACAGAGCTTTTAGCAGAAGACAGGTTGTTTTATACCAGATGGCCAGGTATGGTTACATTGAACCTGAACATTATGACTCTATTATGGCTTTGCCAATAGATGTGTCAAAGCATTCAGTGCAAGACCACAGGGTAGGAATGGCCACTTATTTCCGTGAACATCTGAGAAAGAAACTCAGAAAGTGGAGTGAAAATAAATTTAAGCCTGATGGAACTCCTTATAATATTCACACTGACGGCTTAAAGATATACACCACGATTGACAGCAGGATGCAAAAACATGCCGAAGATGCTGTTAAAGAACATATGGCAGGTTATCTGCAACCGACCTTCTTTGAACATTGGAAGGGTTATCCGGACTCTCCTTACGATACCGACCTGGAACCGGAAGAGATAGAACATCTTATCCAATCGTCGATCAGGCGGTCTGACAGATATCTTAGCATGAAAAGAGCTAATATTCCGGAAGATTCTATTAGGATGTCCTTTTATGAACCTACTCCTATGAAAGTTTTTTCATGGGATGGTGAAATAGATACTGTAATGACTCCTTATGACTCTATTCGTTATTATAAGCATTTTTTAAATACAGGCTTAATGTCTGTTGAGCCAAATACCGGCTACGTCAAAGCCTATGTGGGAGGTATTGATTATAAACATTTTAAATATGATCATGTTTATGATGGTAAAAGGCAGGTAGGTTCAACTTTTAAACCATTTTTATATACTCTTGCAATGCAGGAAGGCGGATTCAGCCCTTGCACAAGAGTTCCTAATGTTCCGGTTTCTTTTGATTTGCATGACGGATCAACATGGACACCAAAGAATTCAAGTAGCAGAAAAGAAGGAGAAATGGTTACCTTAAAATGGGCACTGGCTAATTCAATTAATTATGTCTCTGCTTATTTAATGAAAAGGTATTCACCGCAAGCGGTTATTAAGCTGGTTCGCAGAATGGGCATTACGAGCAACATTGATCCTGTGCCGGCAATAGCTCTAGGCACGCCCGACATCTCCGTTTATGAAATGACCGGTGCAATGTCAACATTTGCTAATAAAGGCGTTTATATTGAACCTATATTTATAACCAGGATAGAAGATCAAAATGGAAACCTTATAGAATCTTTCGGGCCAAAAAGAGAAGAAGCAATGAGCGAAGAAACCGCTTATCTAATGGTAGAGCTGCTTAAAGGTGTGGTTGAAAGTGGTACCGGGGTGAGATTAAGATACACATATAACCTGAACTATCCTATTGGGGGTAAAACAGGGACTACACAAAACAACTCTGATGGCTGGTTTATCGGGCTAACTCCTTCACTGGTTACCGGTGTTTGGGTTGGTGCTGAAGACAGGGCTGCTCGTTTTCGTGAAATTTCACTGGGACAAGGCGCAAATACCTCTTTGCCTATTTGGGCTCTTTTCATGAAAAGAGTTTATGAAGATGAAGAGCTTGATTTCCCAAAACATGACTTTGAAAGGCCGCTAAAACCTTTAAACGTTGAAGTTGACTGCGATGAATACGAACAAGAAGATAGTACCAGGGATGTTTTTGACCAGGATGTGTTTTAGTTGATTACAAATTAGCTGCTAATAAATCATACCGGCTGCAACAGTTTCATTGGTTTGTTCGTTAATAAGAATTATGCTGCCTGTAATTCTATTATGGCAATACTTGTCGAAAAACAACTCCTGCGATGCCCTGATTGACACATTGGCGATTTCATTCATAACTATTTCTTCACAATTGTTTTCCTTCTCTATGTTGTTGACATCCATCTTATAATTAATGCGTTCAACAATACACTTAGCCTCCTTGGTTGTGTGACGAATAATATATTTATTTCCTGAAATTAGTTTTTCAGAGTTCATCCAACATATCATTGCCTCAAACTCACGATCTATGGAGGGAATATTATTTGCAAGAACTATCATATCTCCTCTGCTGATGTCAATCTCATCTTCCAGCCGGATAGTTACAGACATTGGTGCAAAAGCAATACTCACAGAACCCTCCATGCTATCAATAGCTTTAACTTTTGACATCATGCCTGAAGGTAATACCTTAAGCTTGTCTCCTACTCTAAAAATTCCACTGGCAATTCTCCCTGCATATCCCCTGTAATCAGGTAATTCTTTTGTATTTACACGAATAACATTCTGCACCGGAAACCGGGCATCCAAAAGATTATGATCACTGCTTACATGAACTGTTTCCAGGAAGTACATGAGAGTTGAGCCTTTATACCAGTCCATATTTGAAGACTTCTCAACAACATTATCACCTAACAATGCACTTATTGGGATATAATTAATATCATTGATTCTTAACTTTGTTGCAAAAACCTTAAAATCAGAAACAATAGATTCAAAAACCTCCTGGTCAAAATTTACAAGATCCATCTTATTAATACAAATAACAAGATGCTTTATTCCCAGCAAGGAAGCTATATACGAATGCCGCTTAGTTTGTTCCAGTATTCCTTTTCTTGCATCTACAAGTATAACGGCAAGGTTAGCGGTAGATGCTCCGGTTACCATATTTCGTGTATATTGTATATGTCCGGGAGTATCTGCAATAATAAACTTCCTCTTGGGAGTGGCAAAATAACGGTATGCAACATCAATCGTAATTCCCTGGTCTCTTTCTGCTTTAAGTCCGTCGGTTAGTAAAGCAAAATTAATTGACTCTTCGCCTCTGCGTTCGCTCGCTGATTTTAATGATTCAAGTTGATCTTCAAAAATGGCTTTGCTGTCAAACAACAAACGGCCTATCAGGGTGCTTTTCCCGTCATCCACACTTCCTACGGTAGTAAACCGCAAAAGGTCAACATTAAGATACTCACTTGAACTATAATTATTCATTTTATTAAAACTAAAAATAACCTTCTCTTTTTCTGTCCTCCATTGAGGTTTCTGATTTTTTATCGTCTGCCCTGCCACCTCTTTCTGTAATTCGCGATGCTGCAACTTCCATAATAATTTCTTCCAGTGTAGATGCATTTGAAACAGTTGCCCCGGTGCAGCTCATGTCGCCAATCGTCCTGAACCTGATTTGCATCTCTTCCCACTTTTCGCCTTTTTGCAGTTTTATAAAATCGCTCTTTGCCAATAGCACACCATTTCTGTTTACACATTCTCTTTTATGGCTAAAATACAATGAAGGCATAGCAATTTTTTCAAGCAAAACATACTGCCAAATGTCCATTTCTGTCCAATTACTCAAAGGAAACGCCCTAAAATGTTCTGAAGCATTTTTCCTGCTGTTAAAAATATTCCATAGCTCCGGCCTTTGATTCTTAGGATCCCATTGGCCAAAATCATCCCGATGAGAGAAAAATCTTTCCTTTGCACGTGCCTTTTCCTCATCTCGGCGGCCTCCACCTATCGCACAATCAAAACCATATTCTTCAATTGTATCAAGCAGAGTTACTGATTGAATTACATTACGGCTGGCATCAATGCCGCTTGGCTCAACAGCCTTGCCATGATCAATGCTCTTTTGTACGCTGCCAACGATCAGTTTTAATCCTAGCTTTTCAATCAAATTATCCCTGTAATGAATCGTTTCCGGAAAGTTATGGCCGGTATCTATATGCAAAATAGGAAAGGGAACTTTGGCAGGCCTGAAAGCTTTCACAGCCAAATGCAACATAACTATAGAGTCTTTTCCGCCGGAGAAAAGCAATACAGGCTTTTCAAACTGGGAAACTACTTCTCTGATTATATAAACAGCTTCCGACTCTAGCTCACGCAAGTGATTAATATAGTATGACAGCATATTACAAAATTAAACCTTTATACGAGGTAATAAATATTCAACTATTTTTGACACTGCTTGTTCAACAGACAGGCTTTCAGTGTCAATAATGATATCAGAGTTTTGCGGCTTCTCATAAGGAGAATCTATCCCGGTAAAATCCGGAATTTTTCCTGCTCGCGCTCTTTTATACAAGCCTTTAGGATCTCTTTTTTCACAAATATCTAAAGGACAATCAATAAATACCTCAATGAAGTTTTCTTCACCAATAATGTCCCTTGCCATTCCACGGCTTTTCTCTAAGGGGCTTATTAATCCGCATATAACAACAATTCCCGAATCAACGAAGTATTTAGAAACCTCTGCTATCCGGCGAATATTCTCATGCCGCCCGGCTTCAGAAAACCCCAGATCCTTATTCAAGCCCTTTCTTATTATATCACCATCAAACACCTTTGTGTGAATATTCTTATCGTGCAAGCATCGCTCAAGAGCCACCGCAACAGTTGTTTTGCCTGACCCGGACAATCCTGTCATCCATACAACTATTCCTCTTTGTTTTATCAGCTCTTCTTTTTCATGCCGGCTAAGATACTGTGCGGCAGAAATTTTATTACTGCTCATTTAGTTTATATTTAAAAAGCAAAAATATAAAAATCATTTGAACAATTCCGGCTCCCCACAATTGTTTTTATTATTGCATTTTTATGAAAAATAATTATTACAAAGGATTTTGCTTTTTCCTTTTCCACGATTGCTGGAATTATAATAATTTTTTATTTATAATGGCGTTATCATATATCCACCCACTTGTTTAAAACAAAAATGAAAAATCTAATTAATTTTGTAGTACATTTCATTGAAAAAACAATTATGCGAAATTTTATAATCCTGGCCGTTTTTGCCCTGGCTTTTACTGTTAAAGGCTACTCTCAGGGTATCCCGGTTGGAGCCTGGAGACATCACCTGCCATCAAAAAAGATTATTGCAACAATTGAGGTTGATAATAAGATAATCGGAGCATCTGAATACGGGCTTGTAATATATGACAAAGAAGATAATAGTATTTCAAAGTACAACAAGGTTAACGGCCTTTCTGATTTTGAATTGTCTTTTATAAACTATTTTAAAAGCCATGATATCATTTTTATTGGATACCTTAACGGGAACATAGACCTCCTCAAAGATGGCGTTGTATATAATATCCCTGATATTAAGCAAACAACAAGTATTTTTGGCAGCAAGAAAATTAACAATGCAATAGCAAATGCCGAAAATATATTTGTTGCTACTGATTTTGGCATTGTGCAAATTAGCCTGGATGAATTTATAATTCTTAACACATTATATATTGGAGAAAATGCATCCCTTCTACAGGTAAATGATATAATAATTCATGAAAATAATATCATTGCAGCAACTGAATCAGGGGTATTACTTGCAGATCTTGATTCCCCAAATTTGGCTGACTTCAATTCCTGGGAATCTTTAGCAAACGAACCCGTTGAAGAAGGCTACTATAAAGGCTTATGTGTTGCTTTTGACAACTTGGTTTTATGGACCAGGTCAGGAGATATGGATCAAATATTTTATTTAGAAGATGATGTTTGGCAACTATTAAGCCCTGAAGAAGAAAACTATTTCGAACATAAAAACGGCCTTGGATTTAGTGAAAACCATTTTTGGGTAGCAAACAAAGAACATCTTGATCTTTTCAACCAGGATTTTGAGTTATCAGAAAGAATAGAGGAATATTTATCAAGTACGCCTCAGCCTAATCATGCATTTTTCGGCTCAGATGGTGATTTGTGGATATCAGACTCAAAAAGGGGTATTGTGAGAAAAACGGCCAATGGGCAGCTTCAGAATTATGTGCCTGAAGGCCCTTTAACGGCTGCATCTACAGGGCTGGGAACAGCACCGGGCATTGTTTGGGTTACTCCGGGCTCAATTACAGAAGGTGGAGTAAACACTTTTAATTATGACGGTGTTTTTTATTTTGAAAATGAATCATGGAAAGCAGCAAACAGATATAACATTCCGGAATTAGATGGGGTTTTTGACGTAATCAGGGCAACTCCTGATCCGGGAAACAGCAAGCAAGTATATCTCTCAAGCTGGACAGAAGGCTTGATAAGGCTTACAACAAGCGGCGATGCAACTAAGTATAATGAAGATAACAGCACATTACAAAGAAGGGTTGGCTTAAATGACAGAGTAAGAATAGGCGGTGCGGCTTTTGACAGCTCCAGAAATTTATGGGTGACAAATTCAGAAGTTGAAAAGCCCATTTCTGTCCGGAAAAACAATGGTGATTGGCTTGCATTTTCTACCAACGGGCTTGTTAGCTCCAGCCAGATTACAGGAAAAATTGTTGTTGATGATTGGGATCAAAAATGGATAATACTTCCGGGCAATGGTATTTTGTTGTTTAAAGAAAACAGCCTTGAAAACAGCAATGATTACCAGGTAAGAAAATTATCTACCCAGCAGGGAAACGGAGCTCTGCCAAGTAATTATGTATATTCAATTGCAGTTGATCTCAATGGATACGTCTGGGTCGGCACACAAAAAGGAGTTGCTATATTCTACACACCACAAGATGCTTTTACCGAAAATTCTTTTAATGCTCAACAAATTATTGTTACCGAGGGCGAGTTTGCCGGTTTATTGCTTGAAAATGACCAGGTGAATACTATTGCTATTGATGGTGCAAATAATAAATGGTTTGGCACCAACCGTTCAGGGGCATTTTTTATGACACCTGATGCCAGAAATACTTATCAGCATTTAAACACATCAAACAGTCCTTTGCCTTCAGATAATATTCTTGATATCGCCGTGGAACCGGAATCAGGTGAAGTGTTTTTTGCCACTGACAGGGGTTTAGCGTCATTTAGAAACTGGGCTACTGCAGGAGGTGACAAGCATGAGGATGTTTATGCATACCCAAATCCTGTTAAACCGGGTTATGAAGGTTATATTGCTATAAAAGGCCTTGTAAGAAATGCAGATATCAGGATAACCGATATAAGTGGAAATCTTGTATATAAAACTATTGCACAAGGAGGGCAGGCTATATGGAATGGAAGAGACCTTAACGGCAGAAAACCTTCATCCGGTGTGTATGTCGTGTTTTCAACAAATGAAGACGGCTCAGAGAAAGCTGTTACGAAAATACTGTTTTTAAACTAAAATTAATTTTTGCCCAATGATGCAAAAAACCAGGGGCATAGTAATTAATAGTTTTAAGCACGGTGAAAACAACCTGATTTCCAGAATTTACACCGAGGAGTTTGGCTTATTGTCTTTTATTGTTCATGGGGCCAGGAAAAGCCGTTCCGGCAGAAAGCAAGGCATTTTCCAGCCTCTAAATGTTATTGAAATCATTTTTCCACTTAAAAACATAAACAATCTTCAAAACTTAAAAGAAATAAGGCTTATAAGAACAAACAACAATATTGCTTTTGATATGACTAAAGCATCCATTGTAATGTTTATTGCTGAAGTACTAAAAGCCTGCCTGAAAGAACAGGAAAAAAATCAGGAACTATTTAACTTCCTTCTGAACAGAATAGACCTTCTTGAAAAAAGCAAGCAAAAACTAAGCAGTTTTCATCTTGTTTTTTTATTAGAGCTAAGCAAATTTTTGGGTTTTTATCCGCGTAACAATTTTGACGAGTATAATATAAAATTCGACCTTCTAGAAGGCACTTACCAGTCAGGCAGCTTCAAAAGCGCTTACTGTCTTTCTGCTGAAGAAAGTTTAGCATTCAACAAACTTCAAAACACAACAATTAAAAATTTAAACCAACTTGAAATATCCTCCTCACAGAGAAAAATGCTGCTCTATAAACTAATAGACTTCTACAGGCTGCATATTGTAGGCTTCAAAGAGCTGGTGTCTCCAAAAATCCTGGAAGAAGTTTTACATTAAAACAGAAATGATGAAATTTTGTTAATTACCAAGTTCTAAAACCATTGAAGACATAGCCGGGATAGTCCACCGGCCAAAACTATCAAAGGTTTTTCCCGACAAAATATCTTTTGCATTTTGATAGCCATAAGTTGCTTCCTGAAATCTGCCTGTATCTAAAACCATTTCTTTGTCATTATTATTTAAAACAACCATGACAGTTTCATTATTGTCATATCTGAAATATACGTAAATATTTTCTTCCGGGACAAAATGCTTGAGCCAGCCATAATGCAAAACATTTTTTTGTTTTCTGTAGTTCAACAAATCACTGATATGATTCCAAACATCGTTTTGTTTTTTACTTCTATCATCAGGTGAGAAAGCATTCACAGGGTCTCCCGGCCATCCACCGGGAAAATCCTTACGCATTTCTCCATGCCCTTTATGTTCTAATCCTGTCATTAAAATTTCTGTTCCGCTATATAGCATCGGAATTCCACGCGTAGTAAACAAAAATGTAAGTGCCAGTTTAAGCTTTTCCGGATCTTCCTTTAGAGATGAAAATATTCTGTCAGTATCGTGATTATCAGCAAAAACAACAAGGTCATAAGGGTTTGGATATAAAAAATCCTGCGATAAAACATTGTAAAGTTTTACCAGGCCTGTGTCCCAGGAGTCCTGTTCGTTGAATGCATCTTTAATAGCATAATACAGAGGAAAGTCAAAAACGCTCGGAATCATTGAATTATAGTCGTCATGATTTTTCGCACCTCCCTGGTAATAGCTAACCAATGAAGGATGGGGCAGCCATGCTTCACCTACAATTGTAAAATATGGATATTCTAAAAAAACATATTCAGCCCATTCTGCCATAAATTCTTTATAAGCATAGGGTTGCGTATCCATCCTGATACCTTTTATTCCGCTATATTCTATCCACCAAACACTGTTTTGAATAAGATATCGGGCAAGTAACCTGTTTCGCTGATCAAGGTCAGGCATCCAAACATCAAACCAAGCTTTCATCATCCTGTCATAGTCGTCTTGTGCAAAATGAGGATCAACAATTGTCGTTCCCCTGTATGTTGTGCGGGTAAACTCATCCCAGTTGTGAACCCAGCTTTTCACAGGCAAATCCTCCATCCACCAATGATACATTCCGCAATGATTAAATATCATATCTTTAATTATGCTTATGCCTCTTTTTTCGGCTTCACTGACAAGCCTCAAATAATCTTCATTTGTACCTAACCTCCTGTCAATATTATAAAAATCAGTAATAGCATAACCATGGTATGTATACTCCGGCTGGTCATTTTCAAAAACAGGATTATGCCATATAGCAGTAAAACCCAAGTCAGAAATGTAATCCAGCTTATTAATTATACCCTGGATATCGCCTCCATGCCTGCCATCAGGATTGCTTCTGTCTGCCTTCTCTTTCATATCCTCAATATTGTCATTTGACAAATCCCCGTTTGAAAAACGATCCGGCATCAACAGATATATTGCATCAGTTGCACTAAATCCTTCCCTGAATGCAGAGTTTTCTTTTCTCTCTTTTAGCTCATAACTATAATTATACAAAACATCCTCACCGGTGTAGAACATCATTTCAAATTCTCCGGGACCGGCATTGGAAATGTCAAGGTATATAAACAAATAATTTGGGCTGTCAACAACTATCGTTTCTTTAATAACTACATTTGGATCAGTTATCATAAGCCTTGTATGTCCAATATTTTCACCATAAACCATAATTTGCAACTCACTATGGTACATATCTGCCCACCAAAACGGAGGTTCTACTTTTTCAGGTTTTTCCTGCCCGCTTAGTGAAGAGCTTATAAAAATTATTGCCATAAAAAGCACAACTGCCATCCTGTTTTTCCAAAAAGATTTCATCTTTTAATGTTTTTGAGGTTTATATAAAAAGATCTATTTATAATCATATTTCAAAAATACACAATTTTACAACTCTTTACACTGCATCTGATTTGATATTTGCCTCATATATAAAATAAAGGGACTATTTTTAATCTTAATATCCTCTTTAAATCAAAAATGTACAAAAGCATTAAATATTAACAATTATTATAAGTTTTGAAACCTTTGTTTAATCGCCCTCTATATAAATTCTATTATTTTTGTATTTGATATTTAAAAATCTACATATTTAAACTAAAAACAAAAACAATGAGAAAACACAGATTGAGCATTATTGCTTTATGTACAGTATTACTTGCGGGTATTTACATGCAGTCAATTGCGTGCACAAATGTTCTTGTTTCCAAAGGGGCGAGTGCTGATGGCAGTGTAATGATTAGCTACCTGGCAGATGCAGGCGGATTTATGGATCCACTATACTTTTATCCCGGCGGCAACTATGAAAAAGGTGATTCTGTAGATATTTACGAATGGGATACCGGAAATTTTTTAGGCAGAATACCCCAGGTTGAGAAAACATATAAAGTTATTGGCAACATGAATGAACACCAGGTTGCTATTGGAGAAACAACATTCACAGGACGTGAAGAACTGACAGATCCAAATGGTATTATGGATTATGGCAGCCTGATGTATATTGCATTACAGAGATCAAAAACAGCCAGGGAAGCAATAAAAGTTATGACAGAACTTGCCCAGGAATATGGATATGCCAGTACCGGCGAATCCTTTTCTATTGCTGACGAAAATGAGGCTTGGGTTATGGATTTTATTGGAAAAGGCAAAAACGGCGAAGGTGTTGTTTGGGCTGCAGCAAGAGTGCCGGATGGATATATGGCAGCACACGCAAACCAGGCAAGAATAAGAAAAATTGACTGGAAAGATAAAGAAAACTGGATGTGGTCAGAAGATATTATTGATTTTGCACGTGAGATGGGTTGGTTTGACGGAAAGAAAAAAGACTTTTCTTTTGTTGACGCTTATAACCCTGTAGATCCTGTTTCTCTTCTTCTTTGTGAAGGCAGAGTATGGAGTATATTTAACAGGGCAGCACCATCGCAGGAATTCTCAGCTGATTACTGGAGAGCGGTTGAAGGTGCAGAGCCTTATCCATTATTCATCAAACCTGATAAAAAAATAACTGTTGAAGCCATGATTGCCCTGGTAAGAGATCATTTCCACGATACGCCATACTACACGGGAGAAGGCATTGCTGCCGGCCCATACAAGGTGCCTTATCGCTGGAGGTCACTCTTCTTTGAACTTGAAGACGAGGATGGCGAAAAACAAAAATATTCATGGGAAAGAACCATTTCTCAGTCTCAAACAGGTTTTTCTTTTATTTCCCAATCCAGAAACTGGCTACCGGATGAAATTGGCGGTATTTTCTGGTATGGAGTTGATGATACATATTCTAACGCATATATGCCATTATATATGGGCATGACCAGAGCTCCTAAATCATTAACAACAGGTAATGTTATTGATTTCGACTGGGATGCAGCATACTGGGTGTTTAATCTTGTGGCTAATTATGCCTACGGACTGTATAGCTTTATTATTGAAGACATAAAAGAAGTACAGCAGGAAGTAGAAACACGCGCTCATAAAATGACTAAAGCAGTTGATATGGCAGCACAAACTTTGTATGAAACCGACAAAGAACTTGCAAAAGAATACCTGACAGATTTTAGTGTAAGTAATGCTGAATATACTGTTCAAAGGTGGAGAGAACTCGGACATCATATTTTCTCAAAATATAATGACAGATATATTCGTACTGAAGAATCTTTAAGGCCATGGCCAACAGGCGTTGGATATCCTGAAGATTTCTATAAAAGAGCAGTTGAAGAACGCCCCGGATATTATGACGTAAAATGGCGCAAACCGGGAGAACCAATTAAATAACACAAAACGAATTTTATTTAAAACCCCTGAAAGATTTTCTTTTAGGGGTTTTTTTATTTAATGCCCATAGCGATGTTTTATCCCAATTGCAAATTTTTGCCTTTCTTTGTCTGACATGAAACATAAGCTAAGACTGTCTCATAAACCCATTTCCAATAATTGCAAGCTGTTTCTATCATTATCATATATATCCATCCTGTTTTTCAATACAAAACCCAACAAAGAAAAATATTTATATCCATAACATATTTCGTTTTATCTATATAATTTTCTATTATTTGTTTTTATATTTTTGTTTTATCGTTTTTTGTTTATATGTTTGCGAGGCATTTAAGTTAATTACAAATTAAAACGCAATAAAAAGATGTTGAACGGTTATAATCTTGTAACCATCAAATATAAGAACCTCTGCAAATTGCAACTTTAAAAGCATAGCGGGTTTCCCAAACAAGCATATTTATAATACTAAAAAATGATGAAAACAAAACTGACAATAATTTTATTGCTAGAATAAAAAAACTAAAAAGGGATTGTTTCAATGAAATTAAGTAATTATCATTTATGAATTAATTATCAAAGTTGAAGCAATCCCTCATTATTTTTAATCTGTTCTTTTAAAAATGAAAACATTATGAAGTTGATTTTAAAATTATTGCTGCTGATTGCATGCCTCGCTTATTATAATCAGATTAGAGCAAATGATGATTATTACAAAGCTTTAGACAGTGCAGAATACGTTGTTTCATATATGCTGACATTCAAAATTGACACTTTAGACCTTGACAAAATATATTCGGAAGAGATGCTTTTATTTGTGGGTAAAGAAAAAAGCCTGTTTATTAGTCACAATAAATACAGATCAACCTCTATGAATAGTGATTACAATCATAACA
>JAWOBS010000182.1:0-12947 GCA_046484145.1 Bacteroidales bacterium | reverse complement strand
AAATATACAAAAATCAAGGAAAAATATAGACGTTCTTTTACTTATTATTTTTTTGATATAATTTCATTATTGTCCGGTAAATCGAAAATAACGAGCCAGTTTTAAAACGAGATTCCTCACTCCACTTCGTTACGTTCGGAATGACAAGCACTTATGTTGGAAGAGGAGGATGGGGTTGGTGGCGGCTTTGCCGCCACCAACCCCATCCTCTTCCAACATAAGTGTTTGTCATTCCGAACGTAACGAAGTGGAGTGAGGAATCTCGTTTTAAAACTGGCTCGTTATTTTCGATTTACCGGACAATAATCATTTTACATTAAGAAGAAACAACAAGGAAATAATCCTATAATCATTTTTTTCGAAATAACCAAAATTTTCATCTCAAAAAAAATATTTTATTTTATTCAATTAAGATAATTATTTTAATTATTTTTCGATTCGAAAAAGAAATATTATCTCAGATACAAAAAATTATGCGTATAAAAAGAATACCTCAAATTAAAAAGAAATCAGAAGACCTTGCTCCGGTAGATTTGAGTTTAATGGATCCTTTGATTAAGAAATTCAAAAGTAAGAAAGGCAATTTAATTCCTTTACTTCAGGGCACGCAGGATTTATACGGATACATTCCGGGCGATGCATTTTTAAAATTAAACCGTGAAGTTGGGCTTGAGCTAAACGACATGTATGGTGTTGCTACATTTTACGCGCAGTTTAGGCTAAGTCCTGTTGGTAAGAATATAATAAGAATGTGTCACGGGACTGCATGTCATGTCCAAAATGTAACGGCAATTACAGATACTCTTTTAGATTATCTTGAAATAAAAGATGGGGAAACAACTGCAGATGGGCTTTTCACAGTTGAGACCGTTGCTTGTTTAGGATGCTGCTCATTGGCTCCTGTTATGATGATAGGAGATGAGACATACGGTAAGCTTACACCAAATGAAGCGACAAAAATCGTTAAAGAGATAAAAAGAAAAAATCAAAGCTAATAAAACTAAAAAATGAATATATAATGAGCAAAACTAAAATTATAGTAGGGCTTGGCAGTTGCGGCCTTGCAGCTGGTGCCGGCAAAACCTATAATGAAATTCAGCGAATAAAAGATGCTGACAAATTAGATTTTGACCTTAAGAAAACAAGTTGTGTTGGTATGTGTTTTCGTGAACCTTTAGTTGAAATTATTGATGATAGTGGTTCTTATTTATATGGAAATGTTGAAGTAGCAAAAGTGGATGAAATAATTGACAAGCATATAAAAAAGTATTCTCCTATTGAGGACTATATAGTTACATCAAATAAATTCAAATCTAAAGACGAAGACTTTTTCAAAGGGCAAATAAAAATAGCCATGCGTAACTGCGGACATATAGATCCTGAATCTATTGAAGAGTACGAAGCAAACAATGGTTACAAGGCAATAAGAAAAATCTCAAAAGAGAAGCTTAATCCCGAGCAAGTTATAAAAACTGTTCTTGACTCAGGTATTCGCGGACGCGGTGGTGGAGGTTTCCCAACCGGAATGAAATGGCAATTTGCAAAAAATAATAAATCAGATCAGAAGTATGTTGTTTGTAATGCAGACGAAGGCGATCCGGGAGCCTTTATGGATAGGTCTCTTCTTGAGGGCGACCCTCATAGTATATTAGAAGGTATGATAATATGCGCTTTTGCCATTGGAGCTTCCGAGGGCTATATTTATTGCCGTGCAGAATATCCGCTTGCTATAAAGCGCTTAAATATTGCTATTTCGCAAGCAAGGGAAAGATCTTATTTAGGAAAAGATATCTTTGGAATACCGGGATTTAATTTTGACATAAAAATCAAAGAAGGTGCCGGTGCTTTTGTTTGCGGAGAAGAAACTGCATTAATAGCATCAATAGAAGGTGAAAGAGGCATGCCTCGCCGCCGCCCTCCCTTCCCTGCCGAATCAGGGTTGTGGAAAAAACCCACAAACATTAACAATGTAGAAACCCTGGCTAATATACCATGGATAATATATAAAGGTGCTGAAGAATATAATCGTTATGGCACAGAAAAAAGTAAGGGTACAAAAGTTTTTGCTTTAACCGGAAAGATTAAGCATGGAGGATTAGTAGAAGTACCTATGGGAATAACTATTAAAGATATTATTTATAAGCTGGGAGGAGGAATCCAGGGAGATAAGAAGTTCAAAGCGGTTCAGCTTGGAGGCCCATCCGGTGGCTGTATCCCCGAACACTTGTCACATACACCAATTGATTATGATTCTGTTAATGCTACCGGTGCTATAATGGGATCAGGTGGAATGGTAGTTATGGATGAAACAACTTGTGTTGTTGATATTGCAAAGTTCTTTCTTGATTTTACTCAAAAAGAATCATGCGGAAAATGCACATTCTGCAGAATAGGTACAAAAAGAATGTTAGAAATTCTTACACGTATTACCTTAGGACAAGGCAAAGAAGGAGACATTGAAACTTTAGAAGAATTGTCACACACAATAAAAGACAGTTCCCTTTGTGGCCTGGGACAAACTGCGCCGAACCCGGTATTAACAACTATAAAATATTTCAGAGATGAATATGAAGCCCATATCCGGGATAAAAAATGCCCTGCACTGAAATGTAAACAACTACTTACTTATGAAATAATACCGGATAAATGTACCGGTTGTACGGTTTGTGCTAAGGGATGCCCTGTTAATGCCATTGAAGGTGAACGCAAACAAGCACACATTATTCACCAGGATATATGCACCAAATGTGGAGTCTGTTTTACCAAATGTAAATTTGATGCAATAAAATTAAGCTAAACACTTATTAATACCCTCAATAAACAATGGAAAAACTAAATATTATTCTAAACGGAAAAATTACAGAAGGATATAAAGGCGAAACTATACTTGAAACTGCTAAACGTGTTGGGATAGAAATCCCCACCTTGTGCAATGATGAAAGGCTAGAACCTTTCTCTTCCTGTTATGTGTGTGTTGTTGAGATAGAAGGCATGCGGGGTTTACAACCTGCCTGCTCAACAAAGATTAACGAAGGCATGAATATAAAAACAGAAAGTGAAAGGGTAATTAAGTCAAGAAAATTTGCTCTTGAATTAATGACAAGCAACCATTATGCTGATTGTGTTGCACCTTGTAAAGAAGAATGCCCTGCAGGTGTTGACGTACAAGGTTATATTGCGCTTATAAACCAAGGATTATACAGTGAAGCAGTGGGCTTAATTAAAAAAACAAATCCACTGCCTGCAATTTGTGGGCGGGTTTGTGTGCGTCCTTGCGAAGTTGCATGCCGGAGAAATCTCCTGGAAGATGTTGGCGTTGGAATTGACTATCTTAAAAGATATGCTTCTGATAAGGACATTCAATCGGAACATGCGTTCAGGCCGGAAATTAAACCTTCAACAGGCAAGAAAGTAGCAGTTATTGGTGCAGGGCCGGGGGGACTATCAGCAGCATATTATTTGCAGCTTGAAGGTCATTCTGTTGAAATATTTGAAGCTAATCCTTATCCCGGAGGAATGCTAAGATATGGTATTCCGCCATACAGGCTTCCTAATGATATTATTGATAAAGAAGTTGAATTTATTACCGACACCGGGGTGAAAATTCATTATAACAAGAAGCTGGGCGACAATTTAAGTTATAAAGAATTAAAACAAAAATTTAACAGTGTTGTACTTGCTATTGGTTCACAAAAAGGAACAGGCATTGGTTGCGAAAATGATGATGCAGGTAATATCTTTTCAGGAATAGATTTCCTTCGCAATATGGAAATGACCGGACAACGATATGACTTTACAGCTAAGAAAGTTGGAGTTATTGGAGGTGGTAATACAGCAATGGACTGTTGCAGAACAGCTATGAGATGCGGTGCTGATGAAGTTTATGTTTTGTACAGGCGAACGGAAAAAGAAATGCCTGCAAATCCAATAGAAATTCATGAGTCAAAACTTGAAGGAATTAAGTACATGTTTTTGACTGCCCCTGCTAAAGTTATTAAAGACAATAAAGGTAATATTAAGTCATTGATATGCTATAAAATGGAGCTTGGTGAGCCTGATGCTTCAGGCAGAAGAAGGCCGGTTAAAATTGAGGGCAGCGATTTTGAAGTAGATCTGGATTATATTCTAGCTGCTATTGGACAAAAAACTACTGTTAATTTCATTGAAGATATAAACAGATATTCAGATGAAGACCTGGTGATAAATAAATGGGGAGACATTGATGCCAGCCCAAAAACATTGCAAACATCAATAAAAAGCATTTTTGCATGTGGTGATGGAGTAACCGGGCCGGCAACACTTATCGAAGCAATCGCACAAGGAAGGTTAGCAGCCCAAAGTTGCAGTAAGTTTCTTTGCAAAAAAGAAATAACACCTCCTGAAAAAGAATTTCTAAGTAAGAAGGATAATTTTATAAAGCAATCTAAAGATGACTACCTTGATTTCTTCGAGAAACAAGACAGGGAAGAAATGCCAACAATGGATCCGGACAAAAGAAAGAATTTTGATGAGGTTGAACTGGGCTATTCAGAGAAGCAAGCACATAATGAGACACACAGATGCCTTGAGTGTGGTTGCACAGAGCTTTACACCTGCGACTTAAAAAAATATTCTACGCAATATAAAGTTGATCAAAAGCACTTTGATGGTGATTTCACAAAGCATAAAGTTGATTTTTCACATCCTTATATCGAGATTGATAACAACAAATGTATTTTGTGTGGACGATGTGTAAGAATATGCAGGGAAGTTGTGGGAGCTAATGCTTTGGGATTTATTAACCGGGGATTTGAAACTTTTATTGCCCCAAGCTTAAATGGCAAACTATCCGATACTAACTGCGAATCATGCGGCATGTGCATTTCTACCTGCCCTACCGGCGCAATTATAGAAAACACACCCTTTAAACCGGGGCCACTGCAAACAGAAGACATTACCACTGTTTGTAATTATTGTTCCATTGGATGTGAACTAACACTAAAACACAAAGCAGGCTTCTTCACAAGGTCTGTCGGAGCAAAAGGTGCTGTAAACAATGACAGTAACATATGCAAGTACGGAAGATTCGGATATAAATACCTGAATGACAAATCACGTATTAAAAAACCCTTGTTGAAGAAAAATGGCTCTTTTACAGAAATAACATTTAAGGAGGCATACAATATTATTGCTGACAAAATTAAAAACTCAGAAGCTGACGAAAATGCATTCTTTGCAGGAGCAAGATTAAGTAATGAAGAAATATACTTAATACAAAAACTTGCCAGGGCAGGCGTAAAAACAAACAATATTTCCAGTTTTCACTATTTAGAGCATGGTGAGGGTTATGTGAATAATAGCATTTTCAATGTGCCATTGGAGCAAGTGAAAGAAGCAAACCATATTTTCCTTCTTGGCTCTGAAATTAATACAGAAAATGGAGTTTTGGGTTTTGCTATTTCAAATAACAGATTTGTAAAAAAGAAAGCTGTTACACTTATTACAGAAAATAAAGAAAGCAAAATGACCCATAAAGTTGATAATTTTATAACTATAAAATCATATTATCACTTTATTAAAGCTGCAATTCATTATCTATTAAGCAATGGGCTGGAAAACAAGATATACATAAAAGATCATTGCAATGATTTTGAAAAATATAAAAAAGAAATCTTAAATGAAAGCTTTGAAGATCACATAGCAAAAGCTGGTTGCACAAAAGAAATTATAAAAAGTTTTGCTAACGATTATAATAAAGATCATAAAGCTGTTATCATTTTTGCTGAAAAGAATCTATCATCAGATGCATGCAGCGAGCTTCATAACTTAAGCCTTATAACAGGCAAAAGGGGAAAAACTGCAACAGGAATACTCGGATTGAAAGAAAAAAACAATTCACAAGGCCTGATAGATATGGGCGCATTACCGGAATTACTTCCCGGTGCGGTGAAAAACAATCCTGAAAATCTTAAGATTTTAGAAAAATCCTGGAAAACGAAATTATCCTCTCATAGCAATAAAGGCCTTAAAGAGGACCTATTCTCAGGAAAATTAAAAAATGCTTTTATTTTCGGAGAAGACCCTATAGGTTGTTCGAGTAAAGCCGCGAAGATAAAAACAATATTAGAGGGGACAGAATTTATGGTTGTGCAGGAGCTATTTTTGAGTGATACTGCAAAAATTGCAGATTTAGTTTTACCTGCTTCTTTAAATATTGAAATCGGGGGGACATATTCAAACACATGTAAACATGTTAGCCAGTTTGAAAAATCATTTAATAATCAACAATCAGATAGTTATATACAACTACTTGAGCTATTAAAACTTTTAGGAGTTGATAATACTACGGAAATCCATTCGGAGATTATGCTGGAATCGACAAGAATAATCAAAGAAATGAAAGACTCGGAAAAGAATGAAATATGCTTAATAAACACCTCCGGTGACAATAATAACAAGCTGTTTAATCATGGATGTGACTATTTAGTTAAAAGATTTGACGAAGAATTTAATAATGCATTTAAATAAAAATTAAAAACATGGAAGCTTTTAAAAATGTTGATGAAATACTTGATTTTGCAATGAGAGCAGAACAAGAAGCTGTTGATTTTTATACCCAGCTTGCATCAAGAATGAAAAACCCTGAAATTAAGAATATCTTTTTGGAATTTGCCAAAGAAGAGGTTGGACATAAGGCCAGGATAAAAAAGGTTAAAGAAGAGAAGTTGTTTGAGCTTAGTAATGAAGATATTGAAGATTTAAAAATATCTGACTATACTGTTAGAGTAAAGCCTAGCCCTGACATGGATTATGCTGATGCATTACTTTTGGCAATGAATAAAGAAAAAGCTGCATTTAAATTATATACGGCGCTATCTGAAAGAACTAATCTTCCGGAATTAAAAAAAGTATTCAGGGAACTGGCAAAAGAAGAATCAAAGCATAAGTTAAGGTTTGAAATAGAGTATGACGAATATGTTTTAAGGGAGAATTAATAGTTTGATTTTACATAAAAAAACCGGAGCTGTATTAAAAACTCCGGTTTTTTTATGAATACTGTTTAATACTATCTGAATGATAACGCCATTCCCAAAGATGCAACAGAGTAATGAGCATAAGTATAGTCAAAATTCAGGTGGAACAAACCTAATTTTAGTTTCATACCCAAGTTGTATCTTGGAATAGTTTTGTTTGCATCGCCTTGTACTGTTATGTTAATTGGATCTTTTTCCCCAACACTTTCATCAGTAAAAATAACATCCCCACTATCAGTATCAAGAGTTGGAATTGGATAATGTCCAAGCATTTTAAGGTTTGCAGTATTTGAAGTAAAACCAACTGCTCCGTAAACTGTAAAGAAAGGTATATCAACCGATCCAATAAGATTAGCGGTATAGCTGTTAACATCGAACACCAAACTCTGATTATCAAAACTAACATTCTCAGTA
The DNA here is from genome assembly GCA_046484145.1 of Bacteroidales bacterium. Classification (GTDB taxonomy): domain Bacteria; phylum Bacteroidota; class Bacteroidia; order Bacteroidales; family UBA7960; genus PWND01. Next base: position 5,520 of record JAWOBS010000182.1, on the reverse strand, counting down.
AGATCAGTAGCATCTGCATTAATATCTTCAGGTTTCACATTAAGTGAAGATGAAGTACTAAACCTGGTATAACCACCCATAACAGATACATTTATAATTGGCAATTTCTCAATAACAGGTATCCATTGTTTGAGGCTATGTTTTAACCCAAATCCATACAAGCCCATTTTACCGGCACTTCCAAGATTCATATCGGGCAAATATCTAATCATAATATCAGTTTTCAGGGGCAGCCCTATTCCTACTTGCAACATAGGTGCAGGAATATAGCCCACACCAGTGCCATTTGGGACTTTAAAACGTGTAAGTTCAACATCATTTCCGGCAAATTCTTCGTAATAAATCAATTCAGGACGATCAGAGTTCTGCTTTCCTGAAAAAGTAGGAGCTTTATTATCACCATTAACGACACCATTAAGTTCTAATAGTCCTAAATCATAATATTTTGAAGAAGCCGGCACTATGGAGGTATTTAGGTTAACAGTAATGTCAAAACCTAATACACTATGAGGTTTAGCCGTATTATACCAACCGGAATTAAGGTTTGCACTAAACCCGTCAATAAAAGGATTAAAATATGCTTCCGACAATTTCTCAGCATCATCAATACCACCTGAAAGCAATCTTCCCATAATGTCAATTTGGGAATAGGCTTTGTTTGTAACCAGGCTTGCGCATGCAAAACAAGCAATCAATACGTAGTTAACTAATTTGGACTTCATAACAATAAGTTTTTAGTTTATATTAGTTTATTTGGCAAAAGAGATAGCTCTGATTTCACGAATAACAGTAATTTTAATTTGTCCGGGATATGTCATCTCGGTTTGAATTTTCTTAGAAAGATCATAAGCAATTTGTTCTGCTTCTTTGTCAGTAACTTTCTCACTACCAACAATAACCCTTAGCTCTCTACCTGCTTGAATTGCATATGTTTTGACTACGCCCGGATATGAAAGGGCGAGCTCTTCAAGATCATTAAGGCGCTTAATATAAGATTCTACCACTTCCCTTCTTGCCCCCGGACGTGCACCTGATATAGCGTCACAAACCTGTATTATTGGGGAAATAAGGCTGGTCATTTCCGCTTCATCATGGTGAGAACCAATAGCATTACAAACTTCAGGTTTCTCTTTATACTTCTCTGCCAGTTTCATACCTAATAATGCATGCGGAAGATCCGGCTCATTATCAGGAACTTTACCAATATCATGTAATAAACCGGCTCTTTTTGCAAGCTTAGTATTCAGTCCAAGTTCGGCTGCCATGGTTGCGGCCAGATTTGCAACCTCTTTAGAGTGTTGAAGTAAATTTTGGCCATATGATGACCGGTATTTCATTCTTCCAACAAGCCTGATTAGTTCATGATGCAAATTATGTATACCCAAGTCAATGGTTGTCCTTTTCCCAATTTCAATAATTTCCTGTTCTATTTGTTTTTGAGTTTTTGCAACAACTTCTTCAATTCTTGCAGGATGTATTCTTCCATCTGTTACAAGTTTATGAAGTGACAAACGGGCTATTTCTCTTCTCACCGGGTCAAAACCTGATAATATGATAGCTTCCGGTGTATCGTCAACGATAATTTCAACGCCGGTAGCAGCTTCAAGTGCCCTGATATTTCTACCTTCTCTACCGATAACACGTCCTTTAATCTCGTCATTATCAATAGGAAAAACGGACACTGAATTTTCTATTGCAACTTCAGTTGCAGTACGTTGAACAGACTGCAGCACAAGTTTTTTGGCCTCCATGTTTGAAGTAAGCTTAGCTTCGTCCATCACTTCTTTTATATATGACTGAGCATCCTTTTGAGCTTCAGACTTTAGTGTTTCGACAAGCTGAACTTTAGCTTCCTGGGAAGACATGCCGCTAATAGATTCAAGCTTTTCCACTTGTTTATTATACGTTACTTCAAGGTCTTGCTGTTTCCTGTTAACAATTTCAAGCTGACTACTAAGATTTCCTCTCAATACGTCTAGTTCCTTTTGCTTTCTTTGAATATCTTCGGCTCTTTGTGAAAAAGATGATTCTTTTTGTTTAAGCCTGTTTTCTTGCTCTAAAAGAGCCTGTGTTTTTTCAGTAACATACTCATCATGTTCTGACTTAAGTTGGATAAATTTTTCTTTTGCATGAAGGATTTTTTCCTTTTTTATCACTTCAGCTTCGTTGATGGCTTCCTTCAAAACCCTTTGGCTCTTTTTAATCACAGCCTTCCGCATAATGGTGGCAGTAACAAAAAAGCCTAAGCCTAAACCGGCTACACCAACAATAATAATAGTTAATATATTCATTTTATAATAATTTTAAATTAATAAACTTCGTAAGTATATATATAAACATAAAATGTTTCAAATTTGTTTGTTTGCAGGTAAAAATAGCAAATAAAATCTTTTAAACAGGCATAAAAAAACCCGCATAATTCAATAAGGTTTAAATGAAACCCCTGTAATACACGTTTGGGACAACCGGAATTCTTCGAACTTCCTGTGTTTGCCAAAGCAAATTATCGGCGAACCGATAATCAGGCCTGTTCTACAAATCCCGAATTGTTACCTTTTTGTTTTTAATGTTGAGTTTCAAAAACGTATCTTGAATTAATGCGGGTATATTGAAAATATTTTCAAAGAACTATTATACTTTTTCCAGGTATTCATTAAGCTGCTTGTCAATATCAACCAGTCTTTCTATAAGAGATTTCTGATATTGGCCTTTATTATCATTACTTAATAATTCCACACTAAATTGCAATCCAATCATTGCCAATAAGTCTTGTTTATCTCTATAAGCATAATTATCAGCGTATTCCTGCAATTTATCATTGATTTGCTGGCCGGCTTTGCGAAGCATTTGCTCCTCTTCCTCACCACTAACACTCAATCTGTATGGCCTGTCAGCAATTATTACCGATATATTTTGTTCTCTCATCAGTGTGAAAATTTGGCACTACCTGTTTAAAAGCGCATAACATCTTTCAATTTCCCGCAAAAGATCATTAATCTTTTGTTTCGCTTGAAAAGAATCATCCTTGTCAAGCGTTTTTGCTAATTTAAGTTTTTGTATTCTTTGCTCCAATTCGGAAATAAGACTCTCTTTTTCATCAAGGTTTAACCTCATTTCAGAAGCCTCACCTTTTAAAATCTCATTTTCCTTTTTTAGCTGGTCGATTTTCAGAAACAATCTCTTTATTTTGTTCTCAAAACCATCAACAACCAGTGGCAATTCATACATATTAAATCAGCCGTTAATTCACATAACAAAGTTATACTTTTCTGGCAAAATACGCATTTTTTTAACAAGAAATATTTATCAATTTAATTATTAACAGGCTTTGGTTTCTTGGTAACCGCAAAATAATTGTTATCTCATTTTTTTTGCTTTTTATTTTATATTTATATTAATATATCCATTATATTTGCATTATTAAACAATAATGACATGAGAGAAGATTTTCTATGTTATGTGTGGCAGCATAAATTGTTAAATAACAACATTCTTAAATCTTCCGAGCAGGAAGATATTGAAATCATACATCCTGGCACCAGGAATTATGATTCAGGCCCCGATTATACTGCAGCAAAAATAAGAATAGGCAGAACCATTTGGGCAGGTAATGTTGAAATTCATATAAAGGCTTCGGACTGGATTGCTCATAAGCATCATAAAGATCCGGCATATTCAAACATAATTCTGCATGTTTTATACGTAGATGATACAAAAAACAAGCACACTCACCGGGTACTTCCACTACCAAGCCTTGAAATAAAAAATTACATAGACAATAAAATATACAATAACTTTCACAGACTGATAAATCAAAAAAACTGGGTTGCTTGTCAGAATTTAATTCAAAACGTAAACAAAATAATTATTTCAAACTGGCTAAACAGGCTTATAATAGAGCGGCTTGAAAACAAGTCAGAAGAGATATTGCATTTTCTTAAATACAATAACAATAACTGGGAGGAAACCTTTTATTATTTTTTAGCCAGGAATTTTGGATTTAAAAAAAATAAAACGGCATTTGGAATGTTAGCTCAAAGAACACCATACAAAGCTTTGGGCAAACATAAAAACCAATTATTACAATTAGAGGCACTCTTATTTGGGCAGGCAGGATTTCTTAATGAAGACTTTGAAGATGTATATCCTAAAACTTTGAAAAGTGAATATTTCTTTCTTAAGAAAAAATACAATTTGAAGCCATTAGAAAAAAAACTATGGAAACACTCAAAACTACGGCCGGCAAATTTTCCTTGCATAAGAATATCACAGTTTTCCCAGTTATTTCATCGATCAAAAAAGCTGTTTAGAGAATTAATGAACGCAAAAACACTACATGAAATACATAAGCTTTTTGAAATTGAATGTTCTCCTTATTGGGTTAAGCATTATATGTTTGACAAAGCAAGTATCGATAAAACAAAAATGCTGGGTGAGGATTCTATAAACAACATTATTATAAATACTATAATACCATTTATGTTTATTTACGGTAAGGAAAGACTTGATAAAAATCTTATGGACAGATCATTGGAATTTTTAAGTCAGCTGCCACCTGAAAGCAACCATATTGTCAGAAAGTGGGGAGTAACAGGGGTAAATGCACATTCTGCAGCTGATTCACAAGCACTAATTGAGTTAAAAAAAAGCTACTGCATTTCAAAAAAATGTTTAACATGCCCTGTTGGACATCAAATAATAAATCATTAGCCTGATTTTTTATCATCAAAAACAATCGAGGCCATTGTCTTTTTAAACTTTGATGAGATATAGAACATTCCGCCAATTTGCTCATTTACGAGCACCTGGATTAATTGCAAGCCAACAGTTTCTTTTTTCTTTAAATCTTCATTTTTTGGCATGCCAACTCCATTATCGGCTATTATTATTTCATATTGATCATTCTCAAACCTATATGAAATCATTAGCTTAGGCACAGTATCAGGGTTGTTTTGCATAAATTCATCTATAAATGCATGACTCAATGCATTACTTATAAGCTCATTCATAACAATGCCCAAAGGTATAGCGAAATCAATATTCAAATATACTTCAGACACCTGGAAATCAACTACAATTTTATTCTGCCTGTTATACAAAACAATCAAACTATCAACCAGGTGTCTAATAAAAGAGGCAAAATCCACATACGAATAACTTATAGATATATACAAATACTCCTGAACCAATAAAATGCTTTTAACTCTCTGGCTCAACTCTATAAATTTTTGTCTGGCAGGTTCGGCAATATTCTGATTTGTTTGCGCATTAATAAGAGCAATTATCATTTGCATATTACTTTTTACCCTGTACAAAATTTCAGAAATCAGGGTTTCTTTCTCTGTAATTTCAATTTTTATTTGCTCCTCTACCTTCATCCTCTCTGTTATCTAAATTGATCCATTCATTACCAATAGGCTGTTCTGCCCGGCCTATGATGGCCGAAAACAGCAAAACAAATAAGATTGTTATTCTATTGATAAATTTCATAATCAATTATTATCTTGCGTTGTTCTTTCT
>JAWOBS010000142.1:0-2658 GCA_046484145.1 Bacteroidales bacterium | reverse complement strand
ATAATAATAATTCTTTTCTTGATCATCCATTAATAAAAAAATATAATATTATTAACCGCTATCGCTACGATAATCCCGGCGTAATGGAATCACAATTTGGGTTTAAAGTTATGCAGGAAAACAGGGAAGGCGGGCAAACAGACTTCTTTAACAATGGCAAAAACTGGGGAAGCACCGATTATTATGGCTTTGGCATTAACACAAACAGGTATGAAGCATTTGCAAAAACCGGATTCTTCCTGCCTTCAAGAGATGAAGGGAGCATAGGGACCCAGCTTAGCTTTACCAGGCATGAGCAGTATTCTCAATTTGGACTAACAGAATACGACGGAGAGCAAAATACCTTATATGCAAATATTTTGTATGAGGATATTATTGGAAGCCCGGAGCACAAATTTAACACCGGAATAAGTTATTTATTTGATGATTATGGTGAAGTATTAAATGACAGTACTTTTTCCCGTAAAGAATCTGTTCCCGGCATATTCGGACAATACACCTTTCATCACCATGAAGAGTTTACAGGTATAATAGGAGTAAGAGCAGACTTTCATAATATTTACGGAACTTTTCTTACACCACGACTACATTCGAGGTGGGCTATGGGGGAACATACTGTTGCCCGGATATCTGCAGGCAGAGGCTACAGGGTTCCAAACATGATAGCCGAAAACTCAGGGATACTAGTAAGCAACAGACAAATTGCTGTTACAGAAGAAATTAAGCCTGAAGTTGCCTGGAATTACGGTGGTAGTATTACTCAAAACTTCCATTTGTTTCACAGAGATGCTTCTGTAATGGTAGAATTTTACAGGACAGACTTTGAAAACCAGCTAATAGTTGATATTGACTCGGATTATTCACGGGCATATTTCTATAATTTGGATGGGAAATCTTATTCAAACAACTTTCAGGTTGACCTAAAGTTTGAACCGCTCAAAAGGCTTGAAATCATTACAGCATACAGGTTTTCGGATGTGAAAACCACAATTGCAGGAGAGCTGCAGCAAAAGCCTTTTTTCAGCAAGGACAAAGCTTTAGTGAGTTTATCTTATGCGACAAAATCCAACAACTGGAATTTTGACCTCACAGCCCAATTTAATGGTAAAGGAAGAATTCCCGAGACAACGGGTTTGCCGGAGCAATATAGCTTGTCTGATGAATACCCTGCACATACTATACTATTGGCACAGATAACTTATAACTGGAAAAACTTTGACTTTTATATTGGTGGGGAAAACCTTACCGATTTCGTACAAGACAAACCAATTATTGCCTATGATGAACCTTTTGGCGAATACTTTGATGCTTCAATGGTATGGGGCCCGATAATTGGCAGAACATTATATTTTGGAATAAGAGTGGAAATTTAATATTAATCGGGTAATGGGTGATTAGTTGGTTCTGTAGTGGCCACTTGTCACCCATCATCCTTACAAAGCTCTGTTCATTAGATCACCGGCGAATTCCCTGAGAGGGGTTTTGGATTTTTTGCTCACATCAATCTTGTCGAGATAAGTTAATGCATTCTCAAAATATGAGTTTATTTTTTCCAGGGCAATGCGACTAACTTCCAGTTTGTTATAAACTGACTTTACTGCTTTTATCTTTTCTTCCGGACTTGCAATTTTTCCGGAGAAAGCATTTAAAAGAACTTGCTGCATATTATTATCAGCAAGTTCCAGTGCTTTTATATACAGCCATGTCTTTTTATTTGCAAGTATATCGCCACCGGTTTTTTTGCCAAAAAGCTTTTCATCGGAGTAAACATCGAGCCAGTCATCCTGTATTTGAAAAGCCAGGCCAATATTCTCACCAAAAGAATAAAGATTTTCAAGGTCTTGTTCTTTAGCCTTTTGAGATATCAAACCACCAATAATTAAGCAATTAGCCGGCAGAACAGCCGTTTTTAACCTTATCATATTCAAATACTCTGCTTCAGAAACCCTGTTATGACTCTCGAAATTCATGTCATATTGCTGGCCTTCACAAACTTCTTTAACGGTTGTATTAAAAGCCTTAATAATCTCTTTGAGTTGATTTTCAGGAACATCAATAATCCGGTCGTAGGCAAGAGCCAACAAAGCATCACCGGATAAGATAGCTGCATTGGTTCCATATTTTTTATATGCACTGGCTTGCCCTCTTCTTATAGGGGCATTATCCATAATATCATCGTGCATTAAAGTAAAATTATGAAATAATTCCAGCCCGACAGCAGCACTTAATGAATCCTTTACATTGCCATCAAACAATTCACAGCCCATCAATGTCATAATTGGCCTTATGCGCTTACCACCATTCTTCAGACAATACTCGACAACCTCGTAAAGCCCTTCCGGCTTTGCCGAAAGCTTAAGACCTTTTATTTCCTTTTCAACCAGATTAAGGTAGTTTTTCAAATATTCACTCATAAAAAATAATTAAACTAAACCATATTAATTTCAGGCAGGATGAAATCCGGGTTTTCAATTATCTTTCTAATACCTGCTTCAAGCGGGGTAACATTTCTGTTCAATAGTTTTCTCATTTTTGAAGTATCAGGAAATCTTCTTTTCATATCTCCTTCAGGCAACGGGGGATGATAAACGATTTTTGACTTGCTGCCGGTAATGTCAATGACAATTTTTGCAAGATCAACTATTGGCACTTCAATAT
>JAWOBS010000120.1:0-2576 GCA_046484145.1 Bacteroidales bacterium | reverse complement strand
TGGAAATTCACATTTATTCCCTTGCCGGAATGACCATATCGTTGGGAATTATAATCGATAATAGTATCATAATGGCTGATCACATCAGGCACCAGGGAAACCGAAAAGTATTTCTTTCTATTCTGGCAGCTACATTAACTACTATTGGTGCGCTTAGCCTGGTATTTTTTCTCAATCAGGAGCAGCAGCTTAAGCTTGTAGATTTTAGTCTGATTATTATCATAAATCTTGCTGTTTCACTCTGTGTTGCATTATTTTTTATTCCTTCCGTGCTTCAGAAAATTGATATTCTTCCCAGGCACACTCCGCGTTTTGTGAGAAGGAAAAAGCGTGTAGTCAGGTTTTCCAGGTATTATCAACAGTGGATTCAACTGCAGTTGAAATACAAATGGGTTTTTATTATTATTTTAATTCTTGCTTTTGGAACACCTATATATAAGTTGCCGGAAAAAACAGACAAAGAGAACCCGGCAGCTAAGATATATAATCAAACAATCGGCAGCGAATGGTTTCAACAAAACATCCGGCCTGTCACGGATAAATATTTAGGAGGTGCGCTCAGGCTTTTTACGGAGCATGTGTATGAGTCGTCATTTTACAGCCAACCCGGGGAGACAAAGCTTTATGTGTCAGGAAAAATGCCGGAAGGAGCAACGATTCAGCAGATTAACACTGCCTTCAAAAAAATGGAAAATTATTTAAATAAATTTGAAGAGGTTGATCTTTATACGACTGAGATTGAAAGTTCCCGCAATTCAAGAATTACTATTTATTTTAAAGATCAATATGAGAAAGGGTATTTCCCTTTTAAACTCAAAGGTAAGCTTATTGCTAAAGCAAACAGCCTGGGTGGTATGGATTGGTCGATTTATGGTGTTGGCAAAGGGTTTAGTAATGCTGTGAGCATAGATCATAAAGACTCCAGAATTTACTTGTTTGGATACAATTACGATCAGCTATATAACTTCGCAGAAATGCTGAGAGCAAAACTGAGCAAGAATAAGCGGGTAAAAGATTTGGCTATCCGGGGGGAAAGCTCATGGAGGTCTCCGCCTCTGAGAAATAAAATTGTAATAGATTTTGACGAGCAGTATTTGGCTCAAAAAAAGGTTTCTCCTTTTAAAGTCTATTCAGTACTCAAAAGAAAAGCAATGGATGCCAATTCCATTGGAAAATTCTTTATTGATGATCAACTTACGGAAGTCAACCTTCAATCTAAATCTCCCGGTTTAGAGAGGTGGAAGCTGGAGAATCATCCCCTTCAAATGGGTAACCGCATGATAAAACTTAATCAGGTAGGTGATATTACAAAAAAGCCCACAGGTAATGACATATTCAAAAAAAACCAGGAATACCAGTTAGCTGTAGAATTTAACTTTGCCGGACCGGCTCCGTTAAGAAAAAAAGTACTATCCCGTAACATTGATGAAATGAACAATACCTTGCCGCTTGGATATCAAGCTAAATGGCCACAGTATGACTTTAGGCGTGATCAGGATTCTAATAAAATATCAATGCTATTACTAGTGGTTCTGATTATCTTTTTTATCTGTTCGATACTTTTTGAATCGTTCAAGCAGCCTTTTGTGATTTTATCTTTGATCCCAATGTCATTTATTGGCGTGTTTCTTACTTTTTACCTCTTTAATATAAATTTCGACCAGGGAGGATTTGCTGCTTTTATCTTATTGGCAGGTATTACGGTAAATTCGACTTTATATATTATTAATGAATTTAATAATCAACCAAGAGGGAGCAGAAGTTTAAATGTCTATTTGAAAGCTTTTAATCATAAGATATTACCAATCCTTTTAACCATAACATCAACTATATTAGGTTTGGTGCCATTTCTTATCGGAGGGCAGAATGAAGCCTTTTGGTTTGCATTTGCCGCGGGTTCTATCGGGGGTCTGGTTTTTTCCTTGTTAGGAGTTTTTATCTTTCTTCCGGTGTTTTTTCTTAAAAGGAATCAATAAAAGCTGTATGGCAGAGAATCGATCATGAAAAATAGTATTTTTATTATAAATTCGCTCAATAGAAAAAGCAACAAGTATAAAATACAAAACATACAACATTTATGGATTTAGCTATTAGACAAAAAAGAGGGTTGATGTTCTTGTTAATTATTTTCGGTATATCCTCTGTTTCGATAAAAGCTCAAACTACGAAAGAAAATCTGACATTGAAAGAAGTAGTTGAGATTGCAAGAGAACAATCCCTGGATGCAATGGTGGCTAAGCATCAATTTTTGGCAGACTATTGGGAATATCGTTCATATAAAGCTAAATACCTGCCGGATGTTACTTTGCGCAGTGAATTTCCAAACTTCAACCGTTCCATAGAAAAATACCAGAATCCGGATGGTTCCTATTCATACGTAGAAGATAACCTCAATACTTCTTCACTCAACCTTGATCTTTACCAAAACATTGGGCTTACCGGCGGGCAACTGTTTGTAAATACGGATCTTCAGAGAATTGATGAGTTTGGAGATAACGAAGCTCACACGTATCGTTCATCTCCTGTGAGTATTGGATATCGTCAACCTACCTTTCTTTTTAATGAATTCAAATGGG
>JAWOBS010000118.1:0-5260 GCA_046484145.1 Bacteroidales bacterium | reverse complement strand
AAAAAATCACCCGGAAATATAACGTACATCCGGGCTTTTTATGCTAAAATCTGTAAAAATAATTTTTTAATGCGGAAAATCAGTGAGAATAAATTTTAAAGGCCCATAGTATGTTTCAACTTGGATATCTGTGTATCCCAAAGATCACGGGTATCATCGGCATCATCTTCATCAGCAAAGTCTGTAATTTCCAGGGCCACATCACCGGTTAGTTCATGCTTGTGAATTTTAAATTCAAAAAATTCTTCATCATCACCGGATGCCAGCCAGCGAAACCGAATAAATTTGTTATCCTTCCTGGAAATCATTTCGGCCTGTTCTTCGCTGCCGTCCCATATAAATGTAAAAACATTTCCCTTTAGATTAACATCATCTGCAAACCATTCAGATAGTCCCGAAGGAGTACTCAGTTGTTTATACAAAACACTGGGTGAGGAATTGATGGTGTATTCAAGTTTTAACTTATTTTTCATCATAAATCAATAATTTTAATAATTCCATTTTCAGAATTACACTACCTTCATAAACAATTTTGCAAATAATCTTCCTGCAATGGTTAAAACAGCTCCGGGTAAAACATAGAACTATCCTGATCTTTTACAAAATACACGGTAAAAAAACTGTATCCGGACCGTATTGCAATATAGAAAAATTATAGAATAAAAAAAATCAAAAAATATCGTTCGGTAAACAATATTATAAAACATGGAAATAAATACTTAAGAATTTGTATCGCTTTTTTTAAACCACACAAGCCTTTCGGGCAAAGACCCGCCAAAACATTAACACGACAAGAAAAGAAGTGTTTCAAAGATTAACTAAAATAGTTCACTTTTGGAGTTCAGAAAAAAATACTTAACCCAATACTATAAAGTAATTGAATATATCCAAACAATTATTCATGAATTCCTCAGACTAAAATAAAAAAAATATTATATTTGCAGCCGCAATAAAATATGGGATAAGACAAAAACGTTTCCCTGTTGAAATTGATAAGATATTAAAATTATTAACGGCGAGGTAGATCAGGTCGTTAGAGCGCATGATTCATAATCATGAGGTCGGGAGTTCAAGTCTCTCTCTCAGTACTTAAAGATCAAGCACTTACAAAGTCAATTTGTGGGTGCTTTTTTATTCTGAATACATAGATGAATACACTCAGATGCTATTACAGGACAATTTGGCCCAGCAACATTTTTACCCTTTATTTATTGTGGTATCATTTTTTTCGGGAAAATGGTATAAAATTGTTTCGGGAATAAAATAGATTACCATAATAAGATCAGGTTTCCTGCCTGCTTGGTGAACACTTACTAAGCCTTTTTGCTTAATTTTATTATGACTTTACAGATTTATCAAATAATTCCAATGTGGATTCAACATAATTATCATAACTACTTGGAAAGTTGGTAAAAAGATCATTGAAAGCTATACCCGTAAATGGAGTACAATAATCAATTAGTAGCCTTTTGGCTTTCCTGGTAAGTTCTTCAGCCATCTGAAGGGGAGAATGGTCCGGAGTTGGTAAAACAAAGCCGTTATCAATGTAAAACTGCCTCATTGAAGTTAGGTACAAATTATATTCCTGATCAGAAGTTTTATAGATGAAATCAGGATCAGTTATTATTTCCCCTGTATGTTTATCTTTAATTTTTAGTTCATTTACCAACCGATGCTGCTCGGGTTTCACAATTGCGCTAACTGTTTGTTCATAGGCCATTGCCTTAAAAACTCTTTCAGCCAATAAGATTGCTGTTTCATCGTTTGAAAGGTCTATCATATTCTGTATCCTGCCGGTTATTGTCATAATTTCTATTTATTTAAAATACGCTTAAGATTGTACTCAAATTTTTAGGTTGCATAAAGGGAATCATAAATGTAGTATCCCAGATCTTTTTAGACACCTCATAAACTTTAATGAAGGTTTGGTTTTTCCCGGTTAACCATGTCACCCATGTATAGAGGTGCAAAAAGTGTAGAACATATCATATCAGGTTTGATAAAATTTCGATCTAATCAATTATTCCTCTATTTAAGGTTCTTGGCCTGTATTCTGTTCCGGATTCTGTTTCTTTGCCAGGGCTTGCTTTTGATACATTTCCTCGTTTTTCTGTCTGACTAATTCCCTAAGTGCCATCATCTCTTGAAACCTGTCTGGTGGTAATATTTCCTTCAATACTTTGGTTGAAATATCTTCCTTGTGTAACTGAATCATGCGGTTATAATTATCTATAGCGATGGCCTTAATTGTATAGTCGATGTCTGAAAATGGGTTATTTGGGTCTTTAATATTTTTCTCAATTACGAATTTATACCCTCTGTCCTCAAATTCTATGTTTAACGCTTTACAAGTTTCCTGAACATAATTAAGATTGGTGAATACGGTATCAATAATGTATGCCCCATCTGATTGGAGATATGCATAATAAACCTCATTACCAATCTTGATTTCCTTGGCGTCTTCTGCATTTTTTTGTTTCTGTTGTTTCTGTTGTTCCTGCTCTTCATACTTATTAGCCAATTCCTTGTTAATAAAAGGAATTCCTTCATCATCATGGAATTGTGTTGTCCATGCTGATTCAATTATTTCAATTGCAATTCTTTCATCAAGACCATTTTGAATCAGGGCATCAAGCATATGTTCTTTCATCTTTTCAATCCAGTCCGGAAACTTAAAATGGCCTTCGAGGATCAGTATCCGACCAATTTTTCCAGAATCTATTGCTATGTCAGCAAGAATATGAATCTGTTCTTGAGTCAAATTGGATAAAACATCGGAATTGTGATGATAGGTAATATTGCGTTGAAAGTTTGTTAAGCTGGATTCGATTTCACCACAAAAATTTTGAAGGCCTTCTCCAGCACTAACTATTATTTTAACCAACTCTTTTTCCTGTGAATTCAGCATTAGTTCTCTTGCTACAAGTTCTGCTGCCTCATGTGGTGTATTGATTTCCGGAAGGACGGCCCTCGGTCCCTGGGGAAACATCAGCGGTGAAAAGGATCTCCTATTATTCTGAATCCACCCTGTTATAGCTTTTCTTTCCAGATATAACGGAAGAACTAAAAATACCGCCCTTGTAACTCGCCTGGGGTCAACTTCGCCCTGTATCAACTTTGGTATTGTCGTTTCCAGTACCTTCTTCTGAAACGTTTCCATCATTTCGTCTACCATCTTATCCGCCTTGGTGTCGCTCTTTAACTCAAATATTTCCTTGAGCCACGGATGGGCAATCTTATGATCCTTTGTGATCTCATTGAATATTCTCTGAGGTATTCCATTGAATCCCATAGTTATGTAATTGAAATAGTTGATATTTTGTCTGTTATATATAATTTAATTTATGGTTGAAAGTAATAAATAAAGCAATGCGAGAAACTTGTAAAGGAAATCTTGTTTAATAATTTATTGTTATTATACTTGCCTATTGCATATCTGCATATTTCTATAAGCCAATAATCCAATTCGATTATGACATTAAAAATTAGATCATCAAATAAACAAATAGGGAAATTAACCAGCTATCTCCCTATAGCTGACAGAATCAATGTTGATTCCATAAATATAATTAAGGATTCCATTAATAATGAAATATGCATTGAAATTGATAATTGTGCACCTTCGTGTTACGTTGGTGATCCGGTGATTGCGCAATTGGGACTTAATCCAGAACAGGCCATATTACTTGGAAATATGCTGGTTTCAATGGCTAAGAATCTTAATAATTCCAATGAACACTGTGAATGCATATAAAAATCATTAGAATAAGTACACCTGCCAATCAATATTTTAGGTAATGTCACGATTAACATTACTGCACCATGCAGGTTATCAAGTTGGTGCATATTTTTATATTTTCTCTCACTTTTGACTTTTAGTCAATTAAAGGCTCGCTTTATGAGTAGATTCTGTTTCATCCGAGGTTAAGGAGGTTATTTCATTTAATAATACCTACCTGAAAAACCTAAATATTTGCTCAAATAAGCTACATTTGGTTTTTCCCAAATTTAAAACAAAAAGCATAGGCTATGGCAACATTCACTGATCTTATTACCTTAATTGGCGAGAAAAGAAACCGTATGGCTGTTCTGGAATCCGAAGCCGAAACAAAAGTAAATGAACTTAATGGCCACAAAAGCGGAATGATAGCAATTGCCAAATTGAATATTGAATCTCACACCAAGGCCAACGAGAGGTTTTTATCCATCGTTAAATCCAACCAGGCCAAAATAATTGTCCTGGAAAAGAAATTGCAAGAACTTGTTGCCGGGTTTGACAGGGAATTTGCCAGGGAACTTGTCTTTAATGATCAGGATTTTTGCTGCTCTGATACCGACAAGCTTGAATCTAAACAAGCTGAAATGACCGAAAGGTTCAACAGGGCGAAGGCTGAAATAATTGAAGGCGTCCGGAGTAAAGGAAAAGCTGTTAAGGCGCAGATTGATGAACTCACTGAAGCAAACAGAGGATTACAGTTAAGGATTGATGACAATAACAGGCTTAATCTTAATGATCAGGCTGAAATAAATGAACTGGAAGCCATTCCAACAAGTCCTGTAACAAAAGAATCAATTCTTGCCGCTGACACTGAATACTCTGCACTAAAGGAATCGGTGGCATTACTCACCGCTGAGTATAATGCAGCAATAAAAAATGATCTGGGGTACTGATAAGACAACAGATGATACCTTGAAGGTTTAACAGGTAAAACCGGCGGGTTAGTTTTCAATACCGACTCCTCGCTGGGTCTTGCAAACCGTTCAGTGTACTTCTTTGAGTTGGCTTTGCAAACTCTTTGACAAAGTTGTGGTTTGTAGCGTTTGGTTTATGGGGCTTTAACAATGTGCTTGCAAATTGGTTGTTGTAATCATTGACAAAACATTTTAAGGTTGTTTTACTTCAAATGATTTGTTTCTTAATATTTTTTCCATAATAACACTTATAATAATGATAATTGGCAACGAAAAGATTGTTCTTAATAGTGAAAACTTCCAACCTAAAAATCCTATTTCGAATGCAATCATGGGTATTTTAATAGTGCTAAATGCCCCGATGTATATAAAAATATTTCTAATACTTGCTCCTTTTTTCCAAAGTAAATAAGTTACCGGAAAGGCTCCATACAAAGGGCCAACTTGTGCCATGGACAATAATATTACAAGCAGAACGCCAGTAAATCCAGAGTTCTCACCAATATGTTTTTCAACTTTTTCTTTATTAATCCATACGTCCCCAAGTCCAATTAGAATAAACATAACA
>JAWOBS010000091.1:0-4078 GCA_046484145.1 Bacteroidales bacterium | reverse complement strand
GTTTATGGCAATAAAGGATTTTTATCATGGTAAGCCTTGGACAGAGTGGAATGAAGATATTAAACACAGGCATCAGCATGCAGTTGAGAAATTCAAACATGATTCTCATAAACGTATTGATTTTTATAAGTTTGTCCAGTATCTGTTTTATCATCAATGGCTTGAACTAAAATCTTATGCTAATATTAATGATATAAAGATTATAGGCGACATCCCCTTATATGTTGCTTTTGACAGTGCTGATGCATGGGCAAATCCTGAAATATTTGATTTTGATGAGAATTTGAACCCCAAAACTGTAGCCGGAGTTCCACCTGATTATTTCAGTGAAACCGGACAATTATGGGGGAATCCAATATATAAATGGGATAAGCTTGAAGAATCAGGCTTTCAATGGTGGATAGACAGGATAGAAGCTAATTTTAAATTATATGACCTCTTAAGAATCGATCATTTTCGCGGTTTGGCAGAGTATTGGGCCGTACCTTATGGGCATAAAACAGCTCAACAGGGAAGATGGGAGCCTGCAAAAGGCCGGGAAATGCTGGAAACAATTTTTGATACTTTCGGTGAATTACCTATAATTGCTGAGGATCTGGGAGTAATAACTCCTGATGTTGTTAAATTGCGCACTGATTTCGGATTGCCGGGTATGAAAATATTACAGTTTGCTTTTGATACTGCTGAAGAAAATGATTTTATTCCCCATACTTATGATAAAAACTGCTTGGTTTATACCGGAACTCATGATAATGATACTACCCTGGGCAGGTTTCTTGAAAGCAGTGAAGGAGAAAAGCAATTAATGAGAGATTATTTCAGAATAGATGAGAGTGATCCTGCATGGTCTTTTATACGCCTTGCATGGTCAACAGTAGCAAATATGGCTGTTGCACCAATGCAGGATGTTCTTAGGCTGGATTCTTCAGCAAGAATGAATTTTCCGGGCAAGCCCTCAGGATATTGGAGGTGGAGATATAAAAAGGAAATGCTTACAGAAAAACATGCAGATGATCTGCTTAAACTGACAGAGATTTTCGGAAGACGGTAAATTATGTGTAAACTGTTGTTCTTCGTGTCAAAAAAAGGAAGATTATGAAACTACAAAACATTATCAAAAAAGCAGCAGAAAAATTGCATAAAGCAGATAAACGCAAACATTGCCTTGTCGGCTTTGATGGCTTTGTTGATGAGATTATTCATGTTGTTGACAAAAGAAAAAGCACAACAGAATATGAGAGAATACTCTATATGAAAGCTTTTTCAGAACGAATAGCAAGTGTAGCCGGATTGAGTGCAAATATTGAACTGTTTCCAATTAAGACAAAACTTGGAGGCAACGGCCCGATCATGGCAAATGCCTTGATGGCTCAAGAACATGATATTACTTATATTGGTGCGTTAGGAACACATTATATAAATCCTGTTTTTAGAGAATTTGCAGATAGTTGTAAAAGAGTTATTACACTCACAGAACCGGGAGTTACTGAAGCATTGGAGTTTTATGACGGAAAGCTGATGCTGGGGAAAATGAATAACCTGATTGAAGTCAGCTACGAAAAGTTAATAAAAAAAATACCTGAAAAGGACCTTAAGAATGTCTTAAAAGAAGTTGACCTTATTGCCTTTACTAATTGGACAATGCTTTTTAATTTAAATTCAATTATAGAAAATTTTAGTTCAATTATAAAGGAATTAAAAGTTTCTCCCAAAGTTTTTATTGATCTGGCTGATCCGAAAAAGAGAACTAATGAAGATATTAATGATGTGTTAACATTAATATCAAAAATTCCTACAGATACTATTTTGAGCATGAACCAAAGTGAGTCAACAATCATTGCATCAGTAATTAATATCGATGAAGATGATATAACAAAAAGGGCATCAAAAATACGTGAGAAACTTGGGATTCATGGAATTGTTATTCATCCAACACATGGTGCTGCAATTGCTTCTAAAATCGAGAGTGTGTGGATTGATGGTCCATATACATCCAAGCCTGTATTAACAACCGGCGCCGGTGATAATTTTAATGCAGGTTTCTGTAACGCATGGATTAATGGTCTGATGCCTGCCGAATGCCTGGCAGTGGGCGTTTATTCTTCAGGATTTTATGTTCGAAATGCCCGCTCTGCAAACCGAATGGAATTAATCAATTTTATGAGTAAAACTGAAAAATCAGATTGATTTTGATATTAAATTGGCTGTTTGTAGCTGAAGTGCCTTGACTTTTTAATCCTTAAATTATCTGAGAAGTGACGAAACGCCGTTTGGATGTTTTTTTGGTTGATACCGGCCTTTTTCCATCCAGGAAAAAGGCTCAAGAAGCTATTGAGAGCAAGTTAGTAAAAGTTGATGGCAAAATAGTCTTGAAGAGTTCTTTTTACATAACAGGTAATGAAAAAATAGAAACTGATTTTCCGGAGTCAATGAAATATGTGAGCAGGGGAGGACTGAAGCTGGAAAAGGCTCTTAAAAGCTTTGATGTTTCTCCAAAAGATAAAGTGATACTTGATGCCGGTGCTTCAACAGGTGGGTTTACTGACTGTCTTTTGAAAAAGGGGGCCGCGAAAATCTGGGCAGTAGATGTTGGTGAAGGACAATTGCATGAAACATTGAAAGATAATTCCAAAATTATTTCTATAGAAAAGTTTAATATAAAAGATCTAAAATTAAAAGATCTTGATAATATTTCACCGGATTTGATAGTAGCTGATTTGTCATTTATATCGCTTGCACATGTGTTAGAAGTTTTTTCAGAGTTGCTGGCTCCGGATGGATTAATTATTACTTTGATTAAGCCACAATTTGAAGCCGGACAGGAACATATTTCTAAAGGTGGGATTGTGAAGGATAGGGCTATTCATAAAAAAGTTATACAGAACTTGTCAAAAATAGCACATAAATATAAGTTGTATCTTAATAAACTTGACTCTGCTCCGGTTTATGATTCCTTTAAGAATGTTGAATATCTTGGATTATTTAGCCATACTGAGACGGCTTTGCCCGACATTAATAAGGTGGTAAATAGTGCATAGCAGAGTACAATCTCATCTACTGCTGATATCGCAGAATTATTAACATGTTGCTATTATATCACACACGGAATAATAACATAATCATTAACTAACATATTATTGACAGACTGCGCTTCTGAATACAAACAATAAGAGGCTGTCTTTTGTATCAGACAACCTCTTATATATGTTTAAAATACTTCAGTTAATTTTATTTTGAACCTCCATCTTGGATGTAATTAATCAGCTCGGTCAGGTCCGTTATAGTTTTAAGGCCGTCACCATTTAAATCAGCTTCAAGTGAATCATATCCTGCCGGAGTATTTCCATTAAGATCCAATATCATCCATACTACATCCAGCACATTAACAAAACCATCATTGTTAACATCGCCTGAGCCGGGAACTATAGCACCTCCCCATATTTGATTAACGAATTCAGGATGATCAATAAATGGGTTTCTGTTACCCTGAATAGCGTATATAGCGTTATTTCTGTCAATTTCTTTTTGACTTACAGGGTCATTTGTGTGCCATTCCAAAAGCATATCAAGATACCATTGTTTAAATGCAGGATAACTTGTTCCATCTATTAAGTCTGAAACATATTGGTTGCCTGACCATTCAGCTAAGCGCGAATTGTATCTTACAACCATGTACAAATGATTCCTGGCAAGATCGCCTTTATACTCATCAATTGGTTCAAAAGCAGTTCCGGCATATTCAGTTCCATAAACATTATCTCCTCTTTTGCTTCCGTTAAGTGAAGTATACGTTGAATTAGTAACAGTACCGTAAGGATTATTCGATCTCATTATATTAACATACCTGTCTGCAGGAATAACATGATTAATGTCTGTATACATAGTATCGGTTGTTCCTCCCCACCAACTTGAAGGCCATGAGTGTTCCCTGTTATATACAACTCCCTCTTCACTTCCTGAGCCTGTATCCTGATCATCATAAAGGACAAACTCGTAAGGAGGCTCAGTACATTGCAAATCAGAGTACATGTCCCAAACAGTTCCATTGTATTTTACGTCAGTTGATCCAAAGTGAGTC
>JAWOBS010000052.1:0-2518 GCA_046484145.1 Bacteroidales bacterium | reverse complement strand
GTGAGTTTTAAAATATTTCTCTCGTTTTGTAGCATCTTGTTGATTTAAGCAGGCTTGAAAATAAATCAACTTTAAAGGTCTTCTATCCTTAGTTGAAGGTACTTGTCCTTTTGTATGCTGTTCAAATCGTATGCTTAAATTATGGGGATAACCAATATAATGTTTGTTGTCCTTCTCACCTAATAGAATATAAACATAACTGAAGTTTCGCAGTTTATAAATAACTAAAAATAAGCTAAATAGTGGCTCTAAGAAAACTACCCATTACCAACCCATTATTCAGAATCATTTTAAATAAGCATCAAGAAACCTATACAGAAATATGATTTTTAATAAAAAAATTCACTTTGTTGATAAAATTTCTGTAAAAAGGCTTAATTATGACTAAATATGAGAAATTTAGACATACCTATCCATTATATCGGATTATTTCTGATATTTAGTATTGATTGCTAAGCAGCACGTATTGATTGATAGACAACCCTTTGGAAGGCCTCTCTTTCTTTTTTAAGGATTTGACGGCCTAATTTTTTAAGATTATATGCACAAACCGCAAGTCCAATGTATCGGGAATAATGATGAAGTCCACGATCAGGAC
The DNA here is from genome assembly GCA_046484145.1 of Bacteroidales bacterium. Classification (GTDB taxonomy): domain Bacteria; phylum Bacteroidota; class Bacteroidia; order Bacteroidales; family UBA7960; genus PWND01. The sequence continues at coordinate 1,920 of JAWOBS010000052.1, read as the reverse complement.
ATCTGTCCAAGCCTCTGTTTTCTAATTCGTTAATATTTGATTCAATGGCACTGTGCTTGTTTTTAAGCCGCCTAAATGACCGGGAGCTTTCTTCTGCCTTTTCTGCTTTCGTACGCTTGCCAAGTTTTGGCATAATTACTTTTGGTATTTCCAGCTCCAAAAGAGGCTTGTTGTATTTATTCCAGAATCCCTTATCAAAACTCCATGATCTGATATTGTATCTGGATAACAGCCTGTCGGCTACTTCCAAAGTAATATCCCGGTCTTGGGTCTCATGCATCAGTTTGTAATCAACAATTAAATCATATTGGTCGGTGGTAATTGCCAATTTTTTTCCCAATTCAACATTTGGTCTCAGTTTGCCTTTTTTAACCCATTCAGTGTAAGTCTCAAATACAGAAAATAATTTTTCCGCATGCGGTATCTTTTCGCCTTTCAGTATGCGCCTCTCTACCATGTCTATATGTTTATTAAACAACGCCATAAAGTGCTCCAGGGTTAATATCACTGTTAAATCAATGGTGTCATTTAATGGAAAATTCGGTAATGCTTCGTTCAATTTTTTCAGTAATACCTTTGCTTTAGTCAGATATCTTTTTGCCGCGTAAGCAACACGATCTTGCTTGCTTTTTCCACCTGAACTGCTTGCCTTACCAAGCTCTCGCATCAAACCTTTCATTTCTCCTCGCCAGTTGGCGACCTTTCGCCATCCCTGAATATCACTATATTTGGCTAAAAACTTGGATACCTGATCAAGACACTTGCGGGCACTATCCCACAATAAATTATAATCAGTGGGAAAATGCACATTGCTCTCAACTACAAAACTATCTGTTTTTAAGTGCAATGCTGTATTTTCTTTTTTTTTAAATACCTGCTGATGTCCGAATTCCAAAATAATGGTATTCAATTCTTTTACCAATTCATCACTTAGGGCTGAGACATTGTCATAAATGTTTTGATACTCAAATTCAATTCGTTCATATCCAAATGCTCGTTCCACACCCATTAAATGTCGTAGTGTTCTATGATTGTTGGCAAGATTATGAAGCATCTCATAACTGACATTCAAACACAGCCGTAATTGGGCTAATACAAAAATTGTCCATAAATCCATGCCTCTTCTCCCTGTGGCTTTTTTTTCTTTTTTTATATGGCTCTCTAATATCTTGAATATCCGCTCATTATATGTCTTATTACAATAAATTTCTTTTAATGCTGCCAGCAGTTCATCAATTGCATTTCTGCTTTTGAGGTTAATAAATGTTTCTTCAATTGGTAGTTGACCAAGTATTAATTGTTGTTCGAATCTCTGTCTCATATTTGAATCTTTTAGTAATTTTTAATAAAAATATGCGAATGTAAAAGCATTAACGCTTTAAAAATCCCCATTTTTCAGCAATTTTTCAAATTTATAGCCTTGAGATTCATACAAGTTTTCAACAATAGCATGTTGACTATCAGCTTCTTTTATGTTTTCTTAGAGCCAATACTTACATATTGCAGTTGAAGAATGGTGTTACGTTATAGGTAAAGAAGAAAATGAGTTAAATAATAATAAACATACATTGTATCCTAATCCGGTAATAAAAGAATCCCGTTTGAAATTCAAGAATAAAAATAGGCATAAAGCAAGTCTTAAAATATATAATTTAACGGGTAGCCTTGTCTTAACTGATGTTACAAAAGAAAATCAGTTTATTATCAGGAATAGGCAGTTTAAACCGGGCATATATATGTATCAGCTTATTGTTGGTGATACAAATTATACAGGAAAATTCATTGTAAAATAATTAAAAACATAACCATGAAAAGAGCAATATTATTCACATTTATCATTCTGCTGTGTACAACAGCTTTTGCCCAACACGTAACACCCCATCGCAACCAAAATAAAAACAGCAAAGAAGTATTGCGAGT
>JAWOBS010000010.1:0-5665 GCA_046484145.1 Bacteroidales bacterium | reverse complement strand
TGATTCAACACTTTAACAAATCAAAAATCAATCCAAACCCGTTAAATACAAACCAAAAAACATTTTCAAGAAAATCTGTAAAAACACTATTACAATATACAAACATAAGTTTTTTTTTCAAAACATGCAAGAAAGAAGAATATTTAGCCAACAGCCATGTTAGCCGTATAAACAAAGCATATCATTTTATTGTCTATTTTTGTGATAAAAAAAACAGAACAATTTTGAAGATAAAGCTAATTGTAACAGGAAAAACGGAAGAGCCATATCTTGAAGAAGGTATTGCTATATATTTAAAAAGATTAAAGCATTATACAAATTTCGAAATTACGATTCTGCCAAATATTAAAACTCCCGGAAAACAAAGCAAGGAGCAAATACTAAAAAAAGAATCCGAAAATTTATTAAAGCAAATTGGCCGGGGCGATTTTTGCATTCTGCTTGATGAAAGAGGAAAATCCATGCGATCGCTTGAGTTTGCCAGCTTCATTGAAGAAAAGCTACAACAAAGTATAAAACAAATAATATTTATTGTGGGTGGTGCATATGGGTTTGCGCCCGAGCTATATAAAAGAGCTGACATGAAATTATCATTATCAAAAATGACTTTCTCGCATCAAATGATACGTTTGTTTTTTGTTGAACAACTCTACAGGGCTTTTTCCATTATAAAAAATGAGCCCTATCACAATGAATAACAATAATCCGAAAGATTGAAATAAATAATCATCAAAAAGCAGCAGTTAGCGGTAAGAATTAAAAAAATATATTATTTTTGCATGCAATAATAAAGGGGCGTTAGCTCAGTTGGTTTAGAGCGCTTGCTTGACAGGCAAGAGGTCACTGGTTCGATTCCAGTACGTCCCACAAGTTGTATTGAGAATTGTCTGAAATCTTTCTGACAAACATAAAAAAACAGATACTTATCGGATTCAGGCTTTCACCAGGACATAATTAAAAGGAACCCCGGTCATTTCTGCAAGATCTTCTCCAACATCTCTTAAATCCTCATCTCCATCATTATAATACCAGTAAATCTTTATTTTCAATCCTTTGTCATAGTATTTTTTAAAAATAAACAAGATATCAGATATAAACTTTGCAGAAGAAGAATTAAAATACATCAGCTTAAAATGAGCTGAAAAGGGGTATTCCATAAATATATCACGGTGAAATTCATTATCAACACTCTTCATATAATCCCTCAAAGTGCTGATAATGGGGGTATAAAAATCATGAACATTTTCGGGCCTTGACTCTCCTTCAATCTCAAATAATCTTTTACCCGGATCCAAAATAACAGTGGGTGTTTGTTCAGTTGCAGCTATATTTATTCCTTCCATATTAATTAATTAAAGAATTTTATTAAATTCAATCTGTAATGCAAAGTAAGAAAACTTATCGTTAATTCTTTCAAAATCATACTTTATTTTTTTTCCCAATATCCTGGCTATTATTATTAAACCCAATCCTGCTCCTCCCCTGTCGGATATTTCAGCCTTTTGCAGTGTAACCCTGTATAGCTGATTGATTTTATGATGCTTCATCTTACTTAAAATCTCAAATTTTTCAATCAGCTCATCTACATTATCATTACGTATTACATTTGCTGAATACAAAATAATTTTATCATCTACATCCTGTATTCTAAACCTGGAAGGATACTTTTTACTAAGTATATCATCTTTTGTATCATCTGAATGCTTCATTATATTGTCAATACATTCCACAGAAGCCGCATAGATTCTTTTTGTTATCTGCTGATCAAGTTCAAGCTTTCCAAGCTCAAGCTTAATTAACTTTAATAACTTCTCAAAATCATCGCGGTTAAATTCTCCAAACTCACTTACTATATAATCATCTTTGTTCATATTGACCAATATTTCTACTAAGATAAAAACCACTCAGCAATTCCAGATCTTTAACTTTATTTAACATAGTGCCAAAAAACTCTTATAAACATCTAAAATAACTATTAATTTGTAATTACAACTGTTGTACAAATTTTATTCGGCTATCAAATTATAGTATCCGTATTTTGTTGTACTAATTGTCCTAATTATTGCTACGTGTTTTTACGATGCAATATAGTATAATTTGGTATATATTCGCATCTGGAAACATAAAACAATATTACAATTTAATAACAATTATACAAAATAATAAAAATGAAAAGAATAATTTTTTGCATATTAGCATCATTCATACTGGCCTCATGCTCATACTATGCGCCAACAGCTCAAATTCAGGAAAATAAAAATATCAACACAGAAGAATTAGCAGATAATTCAGATAAATAGCAGTTTATTTTTTTATTGCTCTAATAATTTCTCTTTTTCCAGTTGGCCCGGGTAGCTTCTCAACCATAAAGCCGGCAGCTTTCAATGCTCTTTTTACAGTTCCTTTAGAAGAATATGTAAGTAATGCAGCATTAGGGGCAGAAGATTCATAGATTTTACTAAATATATTCTGACTCCACAACTCCGGTTGAATTGCGGGAGAGAATGCATCAAAGTATATTAAATCAAAAGCATTGCCTAAAAAATCTGCGCTGCACACATCCTCCTGCTTTTTAAGCAATTTAAAATTATTACCAATATTTATTGCTTTATTAAAAGCTGTTTCATGTATAAGCTTTAGGAATTCATTGCATCCGGGAAAATTAACAATTGTATTATAGTTAAGCTTAGAAGCTTCAGAAAGTGTAAGCGGATATAATTCATATGCAGTATAATTTATAGCAAGTTTCCTGTTTATTGCTTCCCTAATTGTTAATAAAACATTCAATCCGGTACCCATTCCAACTTCAATAATGTTAATTTTAGTTAAAGCATTTACTTTATATAAGAGCCCATTATTAATAAAAATGTGTATCGACTCATTAAGTGCACCATTAACTGAATGGAAACACTCTTCTGATTCAGAGAGCTTTACAGTGCTTGATCCATCTAGAGTGGAAATAATTTTCCTGTTTTGAAAGTTTATCATAAGCTCATTTATCAACAAATAATTGTTAATTATTAAAAATACACTTTTCTTTAATTAAAAAAAACTAAATATTTTAGCAATAATTAATTAATAAATACTAACAAAAATTTTACTATTATGACAACAGAAACGAAGAGTTTGCCTTCAGGACTCAAAGTATTATGCATTTTATCACTAATTGGAGGTGGAATAGCATTGTTTTTCTCAATTTTAGCTTTGATCCCCGGATTGAGCATTGTTAAGGTACTGGCTTTAGTACCGGCATTGGGTGTGTTTATTGTTCCGGGAGGAGTTGGTCCTGTTCTTCCACACATTTTAATGATCATTTTTTATGCACTTTCAATTTATGGTGTGTTGCAAATGATGAAGATGAAAAAAATGGGTTTCATTTTATATCTTATAGCCCAAATTGCAATATTTATTTTTGCAACAATCTTTAACTTTGGTATTCTCTCATTAATCTTTAGCCTTGCAGCAACATTGACTTTTATCTTTTTGTATGCAGGCAAAGCAAAGCAAATGTCATAAGAGATATTTGAAAATAAAATAATTTTCAAGGCTGGTTTTGTTAACCGGCCTTTTTTTATACTTTTTTCAATCTGGCCAGATAATTATGATTATCACCCTCAAATATCATTTCTGGGATAAAGCCACAAGCTTTAGCTGCATCGGCCATGTTTTCAAAATCAACAAACAACCATTTGAATGGATTACCGGAAAAATTGTTATAAGCCAGGGTGTACTCTATCTCACCATAGTATTTACCTGCCAGATCTATTAAGTATGATCCATCATCCTGTTCATATAAATACAACAGATCAGATGACTCAAGAATAATTTGTCCGCCCGGCTTCAACAACCTACTGCAATGATCAAATGTTTTTTTCAATCCATCAAGGGTTTCAGCTACTCCTATTCCGTTCATTATAAACGCAATAGTGTCAAACTTTTTTTCATCATTATAATCAAAAAAGTCTTTGCAAACAGCATTTATAACGCCTCTTTGTTTCATGATTTCAACAGCGCCCGGAGAAATATCTATTGCTGTTACATCAAATCCTTTGTTTTGTAGAATTAGTGCATGGCTACCTGCCCCGGCTCCAACATCCAAAACTCTGCCCTTGCACATCTCCATAGCTTTCTTTTCCCATTCCGGCAGCTCATCTTCACCTCTAAAAAAATACATTACAGGTAACTCCTCTATTCCGGCAATATCTGTACTTACAGAAAATTTCCCGTTAACATTACCATTTAAGAAGTCCTTAAATGCAAATCCAAAAATATCTTTTACTTCATTCATAATATTAAAAATCAATTAAAAAAACGTTCTAAACCAAATTTACTATCTGCTTTTAAAGAACAAACAACTATCTCCATAACTCAAAAACCTAAACTCATTATCAAGGGCATACTGATAAGCCTCTTTCCATCTCTCACCAAAGAAAGCAGCAACTAACAATAAAAGTGTGCTTCCCGGCTGATGAAAATTCGTAATCAAAATATCCACTAGCTTAAAATGATATCCCGGCACAATTATCAGTTCTGTTTCTCCCCTGATAAATTCCAGCTTAGATCTTTCCATATAACTTAATAACTCATCAATAGCAAGCTTTGTAGAAATAAGCTTTAAGTTGTTTTCATATGGAAACCATTGATCAAGGTTAAAGTAATGATCTTCCGGATATAATCCGTTATGAATTTTTACTCCCCACCAATAGAGTGTTTCAAGAGTGCGCAAAGAAGTTGTGCCGACACTGATAATATTTTTATTACAATAATATTTTAATTGTTCTAAGGCCTTTTTTTCAACAACAATCTGCTCGGCATGCATGCTGTGGTCTTTTATCACCTTTGCTGAAACAGGTTTAAAAGTACCGGCTCCAACGTGCAATGTCAGATTAGCCCTGCTAATTTTCTTTTTGTTAAGATTTTCCAACACTTTGTCTGAAAAATGCAAACCTGCAGTAGGAGCAGCCACAGAGCCATTTTTATCGGCAAAAATTGTCTGATACCTGCTTTTATCCTGTTCTACAGCTTTTCTCTCAATATATGGAGGAAGTGGTGTTTTACCAAACAGCTCAAGCATCTCGGCAAAGGATTTTTCTTTTGGCATCCAGGAAAATTGCACCTGCCTGGTTTCTTCCTGTTTCCCAATTAACCCGGCCTTAAGCACAAAATCATTATCTGCATGCTGCAAAACAAGTTCCTCATTATTTTTCCATTTTTTTGCATTACCAACAAGGCAATTCCACTTTGCAGAGCTGTTTTCCATTAAAGCTACTTGAACATCATTAACATCTCCACATGGATCCAGGCAAAAAATTTCAATCCTGGCACCGGATTGTTTAAAAAATTCCAATCGTGCTTGCACAACGCGGGTATTATTAAAAACTATCAGGCTGTCTTCGGGAAGGTAGTTTGTAATATTGTGAAAAACATCATCGGACAAAGATCCATTTTCTGCAATAAGAAGTTTTGAGCTGTCTCTTTCCTCTAAAGGAAAAGAAGCAATCCTTTCTTTGGGTAAGTTATAGGTATAATCCAGCGTACTTATTTGTTTTGGATCTGTCATTTCTAAGTAATTTATATAATGTAATGATCCTTGATCAAATCAGCAGCAAGGCATGCATGCACAGGTATAATCCCAAGCAAATCTCCGATTTTAGTATTTTTCATC
>JAWOBS010000216.1:0-10199 GCA_046484145.1 Bacteroidales bacterium | reverse complement strand
CAGAATCATTTATTGATATGACAGTTTCGGCCCTTAAAAAGAAAATAGGTAAAGACAAAGTTGTATTAGGAATATCAGGAGGCGTTGATTCCAGTGTGGCAGCGGTCTTATTGCATAAAGCAATTGGTAAGCAGTTGCATTGTATTTTTGTAGATAACGGACTTCTGCGGAAAGATGAGTTTGAGGCGGTGCTGGAATCATATCTTGATATGGGCCTTAATGTTAAAGGTGTTAGAGCAGCCGACAGGTTTTATAAAGCTTTGGAAGGAATAACTGATCCTGAAAAGAAGAGAAAAGCTATTGGAAATGCTTTTATTGAAGTTTTTGATGAGGAAGCGCACAGGATTAAAGATGTAGTCTGGCTTGGACAAGGAACTATTTATCCTGATGTAATAGAGTCTGTTTCAGTTAAAGGCCCTTCAGCTACTATCAAATCACATCATAATGTTGGTGGCCTGCCGGAGTATATGAAGCTGAAAATTGTTGAACCTCTGAATAGCTTGTTCAAAGATGAAGTGCGCCGTGTTGGGCATGCTCTGAAGATTAGTGACAGGCTATTGCACAGGCATCCATTTCCGGGTCCCGGTTTGGGAATCAGGATATTGGGTGACATTACACCGGAGAAAGTCAGGATACTACAGGAAGTTGATGATATATTTATAAGAGGATTGCGCGATAATGCTTTGTATGATAGCGTTTGGCAGGCACTGGCAGTGCTGTTGCCGGTTCAGTCTGTGGGCGTTATGGGCGATGAAAGAACCTATGAAAATGTTGTTTGCCTCAGAGCTGTGTCATCAACAGACGGAATGACAGCCGATTGGTCGCATTTACCTTATGAGTTTTTGGCCAAAGTTTCTAATGATATTATTAACAAGGTCAAAGGTGTTAACAGGGTTGTTTATGACATCAGTTCAAAACCACCTGCAACAATTGAATGGGAGTAATCTTTTTTACAATAATTTTGAATAAAACTCGTATCTTTAAATATAATATTATTAGAATTTTGAATCACATACGAATATTCTTCCTTGCAATTACAATATTCTGCTTTGCTGACGCTTTAGCACAGCAAGAGCCGCCTCATATTACCCCATCAGAAACAATACAGGTAGTTGACGGTAAAGAATATTATTTTCATGCTGTTCAAAAAGGGCATACACTTTTTTCTATTGCTAAAGCTTATGGTGTATCCCAGGAGGATATCATTATAGAAAATCCGGAAATACGTTCAGGGCTTAAAATGGGACAGCTAATAAAAATTCCTGTTGAAAAATCTGAATTAGAACCTGAGACTAAGAAACAAGATAAAGTAGAATACATCGAGCATAAGGTTAGAAGAAAAGAAACATTATACGGTATTTCAAGACAATATGAGGTTTCACAGGAATTTATACTGAATCATAATCCTGAGGCGCGAAAAGGTTTGAAGACTAACCAGGTTCTGAAGATTCCTGTCATAAATGAGGAAGAAGAAATTGAAGATAAGGAGAATTTTACTAAATATACCGCAAAACAGGGAGATACACCTTATGGTATTTCCAGGATGTTTAATTTGCCTTTAGATACCCTGGCAGCTTATAATGATGATTTTGACGATGGCGTTAAGGCCGGACAAATCGTTATTATTCCGAAATACAAATATTTACAGAAGGCAGAACAGGATTTATCTATGCTGGCCGACAGCATACTTAATATTGAAGATGCGAAAACGGAATCAGGGGAGATGATTGATAATGATTATTGCAGCCAACCGGAGCTGAAAAGCCATTATAATGTTGCACTTATGCTTCCTTTATATCTTGATAAAATTACAGATGAAGATATAGAATCAGAGAAATTACCGCTGAATCATCCTTCTTTTGAATTTGTGCATTTTTATGAAGGCTTATTGATTGCCCTGGATTCTGTTGAAAAATCGGGAGTGGAAATAACTCTTCATGTGTTCGATGTATGTAAAGACCCTTTAAAAGTTCTTGAAGCTGTTAATAGTAGCGATTTTTCAAAAATGGACCTGATTATAGGCCCTTTCTATGAAGAGTCTCTTAAAAAAGTCGCTTATTATGCAGAAAGGAACAATATTGCTATGATTAGCCCATATCATTCTGATGTTGAGCAATTAAAGTTTTTTAATAATATTTTTCAATTAATGCCATCTTTAGATAAGCAACTTAAAGAACTGGCTGATTTTATTATTAACAATAAGTATAATGATCAGAATATACTTTTAATACATAGTGAACAGCAGCAAGTAATTGATAATATAAAATGGTTTAAAAATTATTTGAATGCTAATATAAACCGAAGACAGTATTTAGTTGATAGTATTAATCTATCCAGAATAGATCCTTATTTTTATAAGAATTCATATGTAGGGGAGAAGACGAGCAGCTTTTATTTATTCAATGATTCTTTGATAATAGCCCAGGAGAACGCAAGTTCTGACTCATTGGATACTTTAGTTGATTATATGAATCATTTAAATATTAAAGAGATATCAATGGTCAGTGATAGTCTTGGAACCATTGTTCATTCCCTGGATTCTTTGAGAGAGAATATTGTTGTTGCGCTGGTAGGAGGTAATGTCCATGTTTCTAATGTGTTAAGAGAGTTGCATAATTATAAGGATACTTTTGATGTAATGGTTTTTGGCACACCCCAGTGGAGATATCTTGAAAGTATTGATCTTGATTATTTCCATTCTCTTGATGTACATTTATTTGCACCAAATTTTATTGATTATTCTGATGCAAATATTCAGGATTTTGTTTTTAAATTCCGGGAGAGGTTTTATACAGAACCTGAGAGGGATGCTTTTATAGGTATGAAAACCGGCTATTACTTTTTTAATGCTCTTAGCCTGTATGGCAGGGAGTTTTATAAATGTATAGGAGCTCTTAATGGCGAGGATTTTTATTATAATCCCTTTTATTTTCAGAAACCTTTTGGAGAAGAAGCCGGTTGGGAAAATAAAAAATCCACCATCATAACTTTTAAAAATTATAGAATGGTGGATGTCAGAAAACCTTTTACTGATGACTCTATAGATGATTCATACGGAAATACTTCAGAAGAATCATCTGACGACACTTCAACTACCTCAGATCATTAATAAAAGCATTGGGGAATTTACTTTCATCAAATTTAAATTTACTATCCGGAATAGAAATATTGGTTTGCATGTTATCGAGATTGTATGTGTATGTGCCACCATGCCTGTCGTAAGCAATAGTATATGCGATCATTTGATCATTGCTTCCAAGAGCAAGCCTGTATTTGAAAAATGTCTGAGGAGTTTCAGGCACCAGGTCTATGATGTCAACTTTTTTCCCCTTATGGGTTTCTTCCCTGATAAAAGTGGCTTTAAACTGATCTTCAAACTCTTCGAGAATTAAAGTTGGTGTGAGGCCGCCCTCAGCATCTTCTGCACTGCTAATCTGTACTTCTTCCAGATCATCAACATAATTCCAAATAGTTGTGCCATCAGAAATAAAAATATTATTCCCAACTTCCATATAATATTTTGATCCCTTGGAAAATAATGTCCCCTCAAGACTTTCATATATATCCATTGAAGAGTTTTCCATTATATAAGTGAACTCAACTTTTAGGGATTCATAATCACGAATCTTTTGTGCAGCTTTTTTAGTTAAATCTTCTCCTTTAATCTCGTAAGGGGTTTTGTGTGTGTCCTGTCCGAATAAAGAGAAACTTAAGAAAATGATAGAGATGCTAATTAATAATTTTTTTCTCATAACTTAAATGTTTAATTAGTGAAGGGTGACGAGTGATGAGTGATGAGTGATGGGTGTGTTTTGTTACGTGATACCCTGATACTCATTATAAAATATTCACTGATCACTGTCACTTGTCTACTATAGTTTTTAATAATTTATATGTTTCTGTTCAAAATTTGTTCCAAAGCAACTTCATCTTTGATTTTTACTTCCCTTGCTTTACTACCTTCGAAAGGCCCAACTATGCCTGCAGCTTCGAGCTGGTCAATAATTCTGCCGGCCCTGTTATAACCCAGTTTTAGTTTTCGTTGTAGTAATGATGTGCTTCCTTGTTGAGTTGCCACAATAATTCTGGCAGCTTCATCAAATAGTTCATCTTTATCACTGCTATCAAAACTGTCAATGTCTCCACCTTCTTCTTCAGAATATTCAGGAAGTTGAAAAGCTTCAGGATATGCTCTTTGGGAGCCAATGAATTCAGTAATTTTTTCAATTTCCGGTGTGTCTATAAAAGCACATTGCAACCTGAGAAGGTCACTACCTGTCGAAAGTAACATATCACCACGACCGATTAGCTGGTCTGCACCACCGGTGTCGAGAATAGTCCTGGAGTCTATCTTTGATGTAACCCTAAAAGCAATCCTTGCCGGGAAGTTTGCTTTTATTGTACCGGTTATGATATTTACCGATGGCCTTTGAGTTGCAATGATTAAGTGAATCCCTATCGCCCTGGCAAGCTGTGCTAGCCTGGCAATTGGCATTTCTACTTCCTTTCCGGCAGTCATAATAAGATCGGCAAACTCATCAATAAAAAGAATTATATAAGGTAAAAATCTATGGCCGTCATTTGGATTTAATTTGCGGGAAATAAATTTAGCATTATACTCCTGTATTGTCCTTGTCTGGGCATCTTTTAAAAGGTCATAACGGTTGTCCATTTCTATACAAAGAGAGTTCAGCGTTCTGACTACTTTCCTTGTGTCAGTAATAATTGCTTCTTCCGAATCAGGAAGTTTTGCCAGGAAATGCCTTTCTATCTTATTGAAAAGTGTTAATTCTACCTTTTTAGGGTCCACAAGAACGAACTTTACTTCAGCAGGGTGCTTTTTAAACAATATTGAAGCCAGCACAGCATTCAGCCCGACTGATTTACCCTGTCCTGTTGCTCCCGCCATAAGCAAGTGAGGCATTTTAACAAGGTCAGCAATATATATCTCGTTTGCAATTGTTTTGCCAATCCCAATTGGTAATTCAAATGTAGAGTTTTGAAATTTCTCGCTATTAAGGATGGATTTCATACTCACAATTTCGGGCTTAGAATTTGGGACTTCAATTCCAATAGTTCCTCTTCCCGGAATTGGGGCAATAATCCTTATTCCTAATGCTGATAAACTTAGCGCTATATCATTTTCCAGGTTTTTAATTTTAGAGATTCTCACTCCCGGAGCAGGTACAATTTCATATAAGGTCACAGTTGGACCTATTGTTGCCCTGATTTTATCAATCTTAATGGAATAGTTGTTTAATGTTTCAAGGATCCTATCTTTATTGGCTTCAAGCTCTTCTTTGTTTACCTCAATAGTATTACTTCCATATTCATTTAATAACGAAAGAGGTGGTATTTTATATTCGGAGAGGTCTGCAGTTGGGTCATATTTTGGAAGTTTGGAAATATCTTTTATTCCTTCGCCGGTTTCAGCAGGGTCATCCAGTTCCTGGTAATCGGAACCCCTGATCTTACCATCACTCATTTCTATTTCCAGCTCAGGAGATACATTCTCTTCTTCATTTTCATTTTCATTATCTTGTCCTTCTCCTACGCTAACCTCAAAAGAGAAATCATTACTGCTGTCAGATTTATTGATAATGCTTTCTATCAAAGATGATTCACTTTCTACCGATATTTCTTCATTGTCAGTGCTTTCTTCATTATTATCCAAAATAGCTTCTTCTTCCAGATCATCTTCGTTTTCCTTATCTTGTGCGCTAATAGTTTTAAGCTTACTAAACAAAGGATATATCTTATCAATAATTTTTTGAATATGAGAAGAATTCAAATTAAAAGAAATAATAAGAAAGCTCAATAATGCAAAAAGGATTATAAGTCCGGTGCCAACCTGCCCGAAAATACCGGACAGCCAAATATTGCTTTGATAGCCAAAAGTACCGCCAAGGATCAGCAGATCACCTGATTTAAAGATAAATCCAAAAGTAATTGATATCCAAACAAGTCCGAAGATACTGTAATTGATTGTTCTCCACACTGGCAGCACAGACTTCCGGGTAAGAAGCTTAAAGCCTAATACAAAGCTTAATAGAACAAAGAGGTAGGAAGCAACCCCAAACCAATTTTTAATAAAAAGCTTAGCAACAACAAAGCCCAGCCTTCCCATAAGATTATTTACTTGCAAGTCACGGTCAAAAAGCAGGTCTTTCCATGCTCTTTCCATGCTGTCATCAAATTTCCAGTTTAATAAATAGCTCGTAAAAGCTAATAAAAGATAAAAAGCTATAATAATGAGGAATAAACCTGAGATCTTTCTAAAACGTCCGTCCTGGAAAAACTCTTTCATGTTTTTGAAGGAGAATTCGTTTCCACTCAGGTCGCTTTTAGGCTCTTTTTTTTTCTTAAAAGTATTAGTTTTAAACTTATTGGTCTTTGCTGACATAAATTATATTTGGCAGTTTACATTAACGCAAAATTAACAAAAGAATTGTAATGCTATTATAGCAAAAATACTACTTTAAATTCAACAGGCTTGATGAATAATTAACAGAAGGAGAATTATTATAATTTCTTTCTTAGCTCTTCGTATGTGGTTTTGTCATAACCTGAAGGAATTTTGAAGCCTCTCTTTCCGGTTCCACGTCTTCGTTCTTTAATTTCTTTAGCTTCAAACCGCATGTTAATATCACCTACTTTAAGCTCATAAACCAACATTAAACCGGGTATCTCGCGATAAGGAAGGTCAAAGTTAAAAGGGAAACCGGGCACATCTTTAGTAAAATAGATAACAGAAACAATTTCCTCGCCGTACTCATCATAAGAGACTGCTTCAACTTTATGGCATGTGTACCCTAAAATTTCTTTTGTCTCAGCGGTATATTCAAATTTTGGCTCGGGAAGCTCTTTAAGGGCAGCCAAAACCTCTTCCTTAGTCTTTTGAATATGATATTTTTGACCCATTATTTCCAGCAGGATATCTAATGTTTCTGTCTCTGAGTCAGAAATTTGCGTTTGAATTAATTCGCCTCCTATCATTTCTTTTTTTACAAGATTGTCATTTGCGCTGACATTCATTTTGGAAGGCAAGGCTTCTTGTGTGGCATAGTCTATACGGCTACCGGGGTAAGATACATCATAATCAATGGTTCCCCTGAATGTGCTCTTTGAACAGCTTGCAACACTTATTAAAATAATGCTGATTATGAATATATGCCTGTAATTTTGAATTGTCTTTATCATAAGGATTTTTTTTATTTTCAATTTAGCAAAAGAATCTTTAGTCAAAAATAATAAATTTTAATACAATTATCCGCAAAAGATATATATCGTTATAAAAATATTTGCAATAGTTTAGAATCCAAGTGTTTTAAGCATTGATTTATAGCTTTGTTCCTTAGCAAATAGTTTTGTACTATAGTCGCCTTCTTCATCCCTGTCAATAACAATCAATTTTGGTGACGGAATTAAACAATGTTGGATACCGCCAAAGCCGCCAAGGCTTTCCTGGTATGCACCTGTATGAAACATTCCAATATATTGAGGAACATCTCGTTTGATTTTTGGCAGAAATATGGCATTTGCGTGAGCTTCTGAATTATAATAATCCTGGCTGTCACAAGTAAGGCCGCCCAAATTTACTCTTTCATATTCAGAGTCCCAATTGTTAACAGCCAATAATATGAATTTTTGTTTTGAGGCCCAAATATCGGGTAGGGTAGTCATAAAGCTACTATCTATCATATTCCATAACTCCCTGTCATTCTGTTGCTTTTGGTCAATAATTGAATATAATACAGCTCCGCTTTCTCCTACTGTAAATGCCCCAAATTCTGTAAAAATATTAGGTTCCTGCACATTGTGTTGTATGCATATTTTCTTTATCTGGGAAATTATTTCTTCACAGATATACTCGTAATCATACTCAAATCCAAGCGTATTTTTAATTGGAAAGCCTCCCCCAATGTTTAAAGAATCCAGTTCGGGGCATATTTTCTTGAGTTCACAATAAACATTGACACATTTTGATAATTCATTCCAGTAATATGCATTATCTTTTATGCCGGTATTGATAAAGAAATGAAGCATCTTCAGAGAAAACTTCTTGTTGTTTTTAATTTTAGCTTTATAATAAGGTATAATGTCATTGTATCTTACACCCAGCCTGGAAGTGTAAAATTCAAACATTGGCTCTTCTTCCGATGCTATTCTTATTCCCAGCCTGCATTTTTTTCCGCTTTCTATTAACTCATCATAGATATCAATTTCAGTCTTATTATCAATAACAGGAGTAGTATTTTCATATCCTGCATTTATGAGCTCGCAAATCCTTTGGGTATAAAGTGGCCTTTTAAAACCATTGCATACGATGTAAGTGTTTTTGTCAATGAGCCCGGCAGTGAATAATTCTTCTATTATGTATGTGTCAAATGCTGAAGATGTTTCTAAATGGATGTCATTTTTTAGTGCTTCTTCAAGTATAAATGAAAAATGAGAGCTTTTGGTGCAATAGCAATAATAATACTCTCCATTATAATCAACTTTAGACATAGCAACATGGAACATACGTTTTGCTTTTTGTATTTGCTGGCTAATCTTTGGCAGGTAACTTATTTTTATTGGAGTCCCATATTGTTTTATAATATCCATTAAACAGATATCATGAAAAAATAATTCATTATCAACAACTTTGAATTCTTCTTGCGGAAATTCAAAGGTTTGTTCAATCAGGTCGATATATTTGTTCTTCATTTAATTATTATTCAATTATAACTATTGTAAAAGTGTAATATTTGTATAAAGTAACTAAGTTAAAATTGTTATAAAATGCAGGTTTTGCAATTTCATTTTATAATAAACAAATATATGGAAAATATTATTACTCATGATGTTTGAGGTAAAATAAAAAAGATGGCTTATACTTATAAAGCCATCTTTTTTTCAATTATATGTTTAATCCGGGTGATTTAGATTTAAGTTAATTAGTAAAATTGCAAGACAAATACATTAAATTATTCAACAGAAAAGCAATTAATGTACTAACCTGAATGTTTTATCCCATCTGATTTTTCCTGAAAACCAACTCTTGTCAGGGCGTAGTGAAAGCCACACGAACATAGCTTTTCCAACAATATGGTCATCAGGTACAAATCCCCAGAACCTTGAATCAGCGGAATTATGGCGATTGTCACCAATCATAAAAAAGTAATCCATTTCAAATGTATATTGCGTAGCTGGCTTACTATTGATATAAATGGTATTGTTTTTTACTTCCAGGGTATTTCCTTCATAAACCTCAATAATTCTTTCATAAAGAGGCAGGTTATCCACTGTAATATCAATTGTTTGTCCTTTGTATGGCATCTGCAGAGGCCCGAAATTATCTTCATTCCACCTGTAATTAGGATTGTGAGGAAATATATATTCTTCCCTCATATTTTGGGGCTTAGTAATTTTTTGGATACTCTTTATTTTATTAGATTTGCTTAGCTTCTCAGCTACTTCTTTAGAAACTGCCAGAATATATTCGTATTCAGTATCTCTAATGATCCGTGCGTCTGTTATATCATATTTTTCCAGGTAATCCTGAAAAAGCATTGTCCCGTTAGTTACAACATGATAATTATGTTGTACGCCTTCTTCATCTTCCAGCTCTTCACCATTGATCAAAATTGTACCGTTTATAATTTCCAGAATATCTCCAGGAGTGGCCACACAGCGTTTAATATAATTTTCTCTTTTATCAACCGGCCTCGAGATAACGGTGTATCTTCTGTTAACTTCGTCCCAACCCCTTTGCCTGACTAAAGCATAATAACTTTCATTCTGTCTTTCAAGTGCAACAGTATCTCCATCAGGGTAATTGAATACCACCACATCATTATTTTTAATATCTGTAAATCCCGGATATCTGTAATGTGGAAGCTTTATCCATTCCAGGTATGCTTTTGTTTTTTCTGTGAAAGGCAGGGTGTGATGAGCAAAAGGAAATGAAAGCGGAGTAACAGGTACTTTAGGCCCGTAGCTTAATTTGCTTACAAAAAGATAATCCCCTACAAGCATCGACTTTTCCATTGATGAGGTAGGTATAGTATATGCTTCTATGAAGAAAGTCCTTATAATTGTAGCTGCAATTACAGCAAAAATAATAGCATCTGCCCATTCCCTGGCTGCCGAGCGTTTATAAACTTTTCTCTTGCTTGGATGTATATATTCTTCTTTTTTTGAAAATCCAAGGTATG
>JAWOBS010000150.1:0-2523 GCA_046484145.1 Bacteroidales bacterium | reverse complement strand
GCCAATTGAAGCATACCAAACGTAATTTTATTGCAAATATTTTAGCTTTAATCGCTTAGCAGTAAATTAAATATATTTTTTTTAGATTTGAGCAGGAGTTTAACAAAAATTATCTAATCAGCATCTTTTTCATAATACATTTCAGCCATGAAATTATCCTCCTTGGAAAATATGATAAACTTACTAATTAGATAATTTTTGTTAAACTCCTGCTCAAATCTAAAAAAAATATATTTAATTTACTGCTAAGCGATTAAAGCTAAAATATTTGCAATAAAATTACGTTTGGTATGCTTCAATTGGCTTGTTCAGAGGAGATGAAGAAAAAACTCCATGCGATGGAAACCTGGCCACCTTTTGGGCTACTTACCTGGTTCCGCTGGTGTTTATTAAGCCAGACTTGTATGTCTATAAATTAATTAGTAAATAGCAGAATAGATCATTGCTCCAAATGAAAGTTGTAAAAAATAATAATCGGATGCAGGATATTGTTTTCTCGTGTATAATATCAGTAAAGAATCTGCTGATCAAAATTCAGCTTAAGTCAAATCATATGATCTAGGAGGTATAAATCTATGAGTTTAAAAGGAACTAAAACCGAAAAAAATCTGTTAACTGCATTTGCCGGGGAATCGCAGGCCCGCAATCGCTACACTTATTTTTCCAGCAAGGCCAAAAAGGAAGGATATGTGCAGATTTCAGCAATTTTCGAAGAAACTGCCAACCAGGAAAAGGAACATGCCAAAAGGCTGTTTAAATTTTTGGAAGGTGGTGATGTTGAAATCCAGGCTGCTTTTCCAGCCGGGGTAATCGGGACGACCAGGGATAATCTGAAAGAAGCAGCCAGCGGCGAAAATTATGAGTGGAGCGATATGTACCCCGGCTTTGCCAGGGTGGCTCGCGAAGAAGGATTTAACGAAATTGCCGATGTATTTGAGTCGATTGCTGTTGCGGAAAAACAGCATGAAAAAAGATATTTAGGGCTAATGGCCAATATTGAAAACGGCACTGTATTTAAGAAAGATAAGCCTATAAAATGGTTCTGCCGCAACTGCGGGTATGTGCACGAAGGCGAAGAAGCACCAAAAGTTTGTCCATCATGTGATCATCCCCAGGCTCATTTTGAGGTTTTGGGTGAAAACTGGTAAATTAAGTTCGCGGAATCCGGCAGCCCCGGGTTTCGCGCTTTTGGTGGTGTGCCCGGCATGGGCGTTTATTTACTGGTGAGTAACTTTTATAAGCAAGAGCATCCGCTACTTGATACCTAAAACAGGGGAGGATTAATCATTGAAGTTTTTGCGTTTCATAATGAGTGGAGAAGATGTTAGTCATGGAATAATTGATCAGGAAAAAATACTTGAAGTTAAAGCTCCTGACAGTGACTGGAATGCTGAAAAAATTAGAGAGACCGGGAGTAACTTTGCACTTGATGAAATTAATATAATTTCACCTTGTCTTCCTTCAAAAATAGTTTGCCTTGGTTTAAACTACCGTTCCCATGCGGAAGAGCTTAACTTAAAAATGCCCGAAGTGCCAATAATTTTTATGAAACCTTCCACCAGCGTGATTGGTCCGGGAGAAAAAATTATTTATCCACCGCAAAGTCGCAGGGTTGATTATGAGGCCGAACTTGGCGTAGTGATCGGCCGTCGCGCTCACCGGGTGCAAAAATCGGAAGCGCTTAATTATGTATTTGGCTATACCTGCGCCAATGATGTTACCGCTCGTGATAAGCAGACTCCGGATGGACAGTGGGCTTATGCAAAAAGTTTTGATACCTTTTGTCCGCTGGGACCGGTTATAGAGACAGAGATAAAAAACCCGGAAGCTTTGCCAATAAAAGGCCTATTAAATGGAAAAGTGGTCCAGGAAGCAACGACGGCGGATCATTTGTTCACTGTAGCTGAAATAATAGAATATGTGTCGGGATGCATGACCTTACTGCCCGGTGATGTGATTATGACCGGTACCCCATCCGGGATTGGTCCCTTTGTAGCCGGAGATAATTTTGAAGTAAATATTGAAGGAATTGGTTCCCTTAATAACGAACTAGTTTACGAGTAAAGCCCAGCTTAATTATTTATAAATATCAATTGATATTCACTGAAAATAATGTTGTCATCGTCGATTTGATCGTATATAATTGAATAAGATTGTCAGACCGGTATAAACATGCCAATATAGGTTTGTTATGTTAATTGCCCTATTACTTATAAATCAATGAAATTGGGTTGCCGGTCAGGAATAGATTTGTCTAAACTTTTTCTCCCTGATGAGGCAGCGTAGCCGCTGTCTCTTTTTTTAGTGAGATGACAGGGAAACAATTCAAGAGGATAGTTTCAGGGGAACGGGGTTGTCGACAACCTTGAAAACCCGGCGGCTGAAATAATCATTATATTCTTTATGCTTATTGCCAGGATAAACTTTGCTATTTATTACCGGGTGATCCGTGGTGAGTTTAACACTTTTATAAACCTGGAATTTTGTTTTATCTTGTAGTAATCCTGCTGGGAATAACCTTTG
>JAWOBS010000210.1:0-4361 GCA_046484145.1 Bacteroidales bacterium | reverse complement strand
CGTTTAAATGGATTTGGCTTTTGAATAAGCCTGTTCCCGCCGTTTCGTCCGGCGGGGTAGTTCTTTTGATGTCCATAAATGCCTTGTATGTCCGTACCCTATTTCGAAATTAAAATGCTAAAACCGGATCATCCAACATCTGTGAAGATGGATGATCCGGTTTTAGCATTATTTGCCCCATATATGACTTTCAGGTAAAGCCTTGTCAGGACATGACCGCTCCGAAGAGGGGTTTTAGGATAAATTAAAGTTCCTGCAATTTTAATGCGGGGACTTTAACCATTGTTTAAAATATTAAAGATCCGTTTTTTTAACTCCTACCTTTCCAATAAATAATGAGATAATTATAAGAATTGCAGCCATAATAGCAGGAATTATCAGGCTTTGCTGAACTGTCGATCCAACACTCAGATTTCCTATGATATTGGGGACAAATGTCCCTCCCAGTAAACCGAACGAAAAGATAATACCAAAGATACTTCCGTAAAAACGGGGATCGAATTTACCGAAAGTAACACCGACGATTGTCGGGAAAATCGGGGCAAATGCCAGACCGGCAAGGATTACTGCAAAAATCGCAAGGGCAGGGCTATTGGCAACTATCATAATCAGAATGGATGCTAATGAGACTATTGACATCAAAATAATTACTTTTGAACCCATTGTGGTTAAATTTTTTATTGATGCCATTAGAAATCTTCCTACCATCATTGCTACTCCAAATGAACTCAGCACAATCCCGGTTTTGGAAGCAACACCTGTGGTACCCTTAATGGAGTAAAGTTCATTCATGAGCGACCGGATCCACGTCCCCATAGATATTTCAAGAGCTAAGTAGCAGAATAGGGCCAGTGCAGCAATCAGCACTGCAGGCTTGAAAAATATCTTAAATGCCTGTGCAAATTCAAATCCCGTAGATACTTTAGGATAATTTGTAGTAAGTGAAAAAATAAGAAAAACCAGCAGCAGAACCGCTATTATTATAAGAGCAATGTTGTAACTCATATTTAGTGAGTCCATCATAAAAACAATCAGTAACGGCGTGAGAACATATCCAATTCCGAAGAAGGCATTGCCAAAGTTGCTTGCCCTGGCAGGATCTTTCCCTTCAAAAAGTACAACCGGAATAAGGGTGTTGCCAACAGTATTCAAAGACATTGCACCTACTCCCATTAATATGCATGCAATTAATGCAAAAGTGAAGCTTGTTGCCATAGCAAGCAGGACCATGCTAAGACTGGTGACGACAAAGCCAATAAAGGCAACCGGCTTGTAGCCAATTTTGTCAACAAGGGGACCAATTACAAGTTGCACGATACAACTTGTAAGGAATAATCCCATCACCAGGGTGCCAAACTGACCGGTATTGATTTCCAGTGCAGCCATTAATTCAACCGAAATAGCACCAAGGATAATGAAACATATTGCCAGGGTAAAAACGGCCATTAAGGCAGTTATTGCAGCTCTTTTGTAATTTGGTTTTTCCATGCAGTTAGTTTTTTAGTTATTGACTGGTTTATTTGTTAAGTATCAAGGTTCACAAGATTGTTTATGAAAACCTGATTTAGTACTATTTTTCAAAGCTAAAATTTTATTTTTTAATTCCACCGGTTTTTGTTTAAAAATTTCTGGTTTCATGCCAAACCATTTTTCAGTAGCTTGTGTAGGTGTTTTTACATTTAGCACTTTTGTGAACCTGCCATATTTGATATATTTCATATAGTGAACAAGACAGTTTGATAACTTCCGGATTTTTTATAACGCTTTGAATAAGAGTATTTCCGTTAAATGAGTGAACATGTTTTCAAAACACATAACAAAACTATGCCTTTGTATCTTATGTTATTTATTATGAGATAAAGGCAAGCATTTAATAATAGAATATACAGGACTGATATTGAAAAATATTTTTCATAGTAGGAACAATTAATAATAATCTTATTTACAATGGAGTTATAATAAATGAGATGCTATATATTATTTACGTTATACAACATTTACATTATACAACAAAAAGTATATTCCCGGAAATTTGACTTTTAATAAATTGCTCTCAGCAATTGATAAGCACCATATTTTTTTTAAATTTGTATATAAAATAAATATCGCCATGGAGCATGATAAAAATTTATTTAGTTTAAACGCTACGGTCATACCATTTTTTATTTCTTTATTACTGATTGCTATTGTTGCCGGTCCTCAAGAAGTTAGTGCACAGGAAATGGAAATAAAAGGGAAGGTATCCGTACCGGGACAGGATATGTCCGGATCAGATCCTGTTAGCCAAGGATCTGATGATCTGTGTTCAATAAATGCTGTTAAAAGATACATCAGCAGCCATATTAACTATCCGGAGTCCGCCATTGAAGCGGGTCATGCTGGTACAGTTGAACTGTATGCCAGAATTAATAATCAGGGAGGAGTCAACGAAGTGCTCGAATTACAACCTGTTAACGACTATATTGAATTAGAAGAGATAGAAATTGTAGAATATGCTCCTGCCGGGCAGGAAATATACAACTCATCAAGACATGAAAAGCTTTTAGCAGAAAGTCACAGGGTAATTACCTCACTTCCTCAACTTGATATACCAGAAATTTATGGGCATACCCTGCAATTTACTTTTAAATTTGTGCTTAAGTAATTGCACTTTCACCAGAAGATTATAAAGGCAGCCCTGCAATTTACTTTTAAATTTTTGTTAAGGTAATTAAGCAGCCATCAGGACCAAATATAGTATCTGCCCTGACTGAATTTTCCAGTGTAAAACAGGTATTTTTGAAATTCCAGATGTTAATTTTGAAGGATGAAAATTAATGTAGTAACTCGCCGGTTATATGCCGATTCTCTCGCCTTTATGGCAACAAGAGACGAAGGCCATAGTAGATATCACCATTTACAAGTTTGTTAGAGCCAATTGAAGTGACAAGTTTTATGCGGGGCTGATTATGAATTATTGTAACATCCGTCACTTTATCCTTACAGGTATATACATCACTTTGTTTGCGGAAATATTTTCATAGTTCATTTGCCAAATCTTGTTTAGCTTTGCGCCAATGATTTCTCTTTTCCTTAATGTAACCGGTGAGATTACAGGATCACTTTCCTATACCCACTGGGCAATATTGATAACGGCCGCCTTGTTTACCGGGATGGCAAAAACAGGTGTTTATGGACTTGGCATTCTTGTTGCTCCCATACTTGCCGGTGTTTTTGGCGGCAAGGTTTCCGCTGGTTTGCTGCTTCCCATGTTGTCAATGGCCGATATATTTGCCGTGATCTACTACAATCGTCATGCAAGCTGGTCTCATTTATGGAAGCTTTTTCCTTTTGCTGCAGTAGGTGTGGTTATTGCCATTTGGGTTGGAGCGATAATCAATGACAGCACTTTTAAAATTATCATGGCCATCTTTATTCTAGGCGGGATCCCGGTGATGATCTGGAGAGAGAAGATGAAAAATTCACAACCTCTTGAAGGTAATTGGGGATCGGGAAGTTTTTTTGGTATTACGGGCGGTTTCGCTACTATGATAGGAAATGCAGCCGGGCCAATAATGAGTCTTTATCTGCTTGCCATGCAACTTCCCAAAAATGTACTCATAGGTACTGGAGCCTGGTTTTTCCTGATAATAAATCTGTTCAAGATACCTTTTCATGTTTTGGTCTGGGAAACTATTACCATCGATTCCATATCTCTTAACCTAATGATGTGGCCTGTTATTCTGCTGGGAGGATTCCTGGGCATCAGGCTGGTCCGGATTATTCCCGAGAAGCCCTTCAGATGGCTGGTAATAATCATGACTATGCTTGCCTCAATAAGATTGTTTTTTTGATCTGTAGCACCCTGGGAAAATAAATGTTTTCGACAAAAACGCCGGAAGACTTAATTTAATTTCATAATAATGCGAATATTCATGAATTAAAGAGGCTAAGTCGAAGTTTTATAATCCATAAAAGATTCCGGCTTATTTTATTACTGGAGAAATACCGGATTCATAATCGTAAGCTGTTTTGATTAAAGATAAACCTCACGTCGGCAAAAAAGCCAGACCGGCAGTAAAAGGTTTAATAGTTAAGTAGTTTTTATTAACAAATATATTATCTTGCATTAAAATAGATTATTACCTGATTAATTCATAAATTTAAAAATATACCTGAGCTATTGATTATTGGGAATTAAAATTTTTTTCGCCAAAAAGATAAGATGACTCTGAATTTCATAATAATGCAAATATTTATGAATTAATCAGGCTAAAATGGTTGATGTGAAATTATTGTATTTGCTTACTTTGTCGCTGTTTTTTAATGTATATGGTTCTGAAATTTAACCGGCCAACAGACAGATGTATATATCACTTCTC